>JAYTXB010001274.1:0-3194 GCA_043743205.1 Schlesneria sp. | reverse complement strand
GTCGCTCACACGACCGCCGATCTCGACCAAACGGTGACGGCGTTTGATCGAGCCGTTGATCTGTGGCACGTCTCCCACTGATCTGCTTCCGAGCAGAGCGGCCTCACAGCAAAAGCCGTGTTGCTCTACACCTCGACCAGTCGTTCGTTCGAGTCACCGAACTCCTTCAGCGGGATGCCGCACTTGTCGAGCATCGAGAGGTAGAGGCTGCACATCTTGCGGTTCGGCTTGCCAAGGTAGTCGAGGACTCGGCCTCCCTTGATCTGGCCCCCCGCTCCGCCGAGGACCACGACCGGCAGGTTGGTCGCGTCGTGGCTGCCGGTGAGCATGCTCGAACAGTACAGCAGCATCGAGTTGTCGAGTGCCGTTCGCTCCCCTTCCTGGATCGCGTCCAGTTTCCGCGCGATGTAGCCGAGTTGCTCGATGAAGAACTGGTTCACCTTCAGCCAGTCGGCGGTGTCCGAGTGCGACAGCAAGTGATGGATCATGTAGTCCACGCTGAGATGCGGGAACCGCAGCGAACTGTGGTCGTTGTTGAGCTTCAGTGTGCAGACGCGGGTCGCATCGGTTTGGAAGCCCAAGACCATGATGTCGCACATCAGCCGCATGTGGTCGGCGATGTTCTGGGGAATGCCGTCCGCTGGACGAGGCAGGTTCGGCTTGTCGAGCGTTGGCCGCCAGCCTTGCAGCTCACCCTTCTTTCCCGCGTTCTCGATCCGCTGCTCGATCTCTCGCACCGAGTCGAGGTACTCGTCGAGCTTGCGCTGGTCGGAGGTGCTGATGTTCAGACGAAAGCTCTTCGCGTCGGCGATGACGGCGTCGAGAACGCTCTTGTCACCACGTTGGACCTCATCCTTGAAGAGTCGGTCAAAGGCCAGCGACGGATACAACTCCAGCGGCGTCGGCGTGGTCGGCGAGGACCACGAGATGTGCGAGCTGTAGATCATCGAATAGTTCTTGTGGACCGATGGGTTCGACTTCTCGCAGCCCAGCACGAGGCTCGGCACCTTCGTCGATCGGCCGTGCCGTTGAGCGACCAACTGGTCGATACTCGTCCCCGATTTGATCTCGCCCCCGGAAGAGAGCGGTGCCCCCGACAGCAGGTTGCCGGTCTGTGAACTGTGAATGTTCCCCTTCAATGCTTCGGCGTTGTGCAGCCCACGGATGAAGAGCATTTTCTCGCGGAAGTCGGTCAGCGGCGCGAGCACCTGGCCGAGTTCCATCTGCTTCCCCTCGCCCTTCGCCCACCATTCCTTGCTGTGAAAGCCGTTCCCCGAGAACAACACGGCCAATCGTACCGGGGCCTGACTGCCGGGCTGCGACACTTTGGTCGCCTCATCGCCCCACACGCGGAGCGACTCCATCCACGGCAACGCCATCGTGACACCGACACCACGCAGAAATGTTCGACGAGACAATTGGTAGTTCATGGCGACGACTCCTTGGGGATGATGCTGCAAACAAATTGGTGGTGGGTGGTCATTCCGGAAAGTCGCGAACGACTTGGCAAAGTTCGAGGTACTTGCTTCGCACGGATTCATTCAACTCGGTGGCCAGGTCATCATGGAGGTTCAAGGCCGCAATCAGGTCCTGCACATCGGCGAGATCACGGGCACGTCGCGGATTGGACATTCCCGAAGCCAGCTTCAACTCGACGAGCTTCGGCAAAGTCAGAAAGTTCTTGCCGTCGAGAACGATGGTCGCGTCTTGGGGAGAGGGGAACGAGACTGGCTTCGGCTTGCCATCACCGGGATAGGCTCCCGTCACGAGGAACTCGATCCGAACTCCGGTCTCAGTGTCGCGCAGATTGCGGCTTCCTTCAAACGGAGGCAAGTAGCCATGCCCCGACAATCGACGATGGATTTCTTCCAGCCCCTGTTGTGTCACGAGCAAATCCACGTCTTCCGTGAAGCGTCGATAGCCGTGAAAGAACATCGCCATTCCGCCGACAATGCAGTAGGGAATCTGCCATTCATCCAGGTCTCGCACGATGCGATCCAAGGTCTTGTGGAGTCCCCCTTCTTTCTCGAAGTGCATGCTCCCCTCCTGAATGGCCCGGTGGATGTTGCTCGAAAGGAGTTCTTCGTAGATCAGCATCGCTCCGTTCCTCACTCCCCGTCTTCGGCCGGCGAATTCGCGCCTCGGATCATGCGAAACTGCGGACTCAACACAATTGTTTCAACTGCGATCGAGAAACGATAGTCGTGCTTGGCGAGTTGTTGCTGCATCTCGGTGAGCAGCGGTTCGTCGGAGAGTTGGATGCCACGGCCGAGCGAGTACCCCAGCAGCTTGCGACAGAACTGGCGCAGGAATGCGTCGCGGCGAGACTTCACGAGATAGTCTCGCAAGCCAACCAGACCATCCACTTTTGTCCCATCGGGCAGCGTCGTCTTGGTGTCGATCACAAGGCCGCCCGCATCCTTCTGACGGAAGCGACCGATGGCGTCGAAACTTTCGAGGGCGAAGCCGAACGGATCGATCCGAGCGTGACACTTGATACACGCCTCGTCGCTGCTGTGTCGCTCAATCAACTGCCGCTCGGTCAAGCCTGCGGGAACGGTCTCGGGAAGCTGAGGGACATTCTTCGGTGGCTTCGGCAGCTTCTCACCCAGCACGACTTCGCTCAGCCAGTTGCCGCGCAGGATGGGACTCGTGCGTGAGGCTCCCGACTGCTTCGTGAGCGTCGTGGCCAGTGACAGAATGCCGCCGCGCGAGAACAGCTTCACGCCATCGACCCGCCGCCATTCGGGGCCGGTCACGCCGGAGATGCCGTAGTGCTTCGCGAGCTTCTCATTCAGAAACGTGTGGTCGGAATCCAAGATGCCGAGGACCGAGCCGTCCTGCTGGAAGAGATCGGCGAAGAAACGAATCGACTCCTCGTACATGTCGCCGCGCAGCGCGGCAAACTCGGGGAAGTGCTGCTCGCTCGTCTCGTCGTGCGAATCGAACTCGTAAATGTGCAGCCACTGGCAGGCGAACTCGGTGGCCAGCCGCCGCGTGCGAGCATCGGCCAGCATCCGTTTCGCCTGAGCTTTGAGGATGTCCGGCTCATGCAGGTGACCGGAAGCGGCCACCGCTCGCAGTTCGTTGTCAGGTTGAGACGACCAGAGGAAGTAACTCAGTCGGCTGGCCAGTTCCGAATCAGAAACGGGTGCCGCCGCCGTTCCGGCGGGTGCCCGTTCGAGCCGATACAG
>JAYTXB010001273.1:0-3017 GCA_043743205.1 Schlesneria sp. | reverse complement strand
GGAATGCCCGCCGATGAAGCGGCGATCCTCGGCTCCGAAGAAGTCCTCTGGCCGATCATCGTGATGACCGGCACCACCATCGGCGGCTTCGTTCCGCTCCTCTTCATTCAAGGTCAGTTGGGCGACTTCCTCAAAGAGCTGCCGCTCGTCTGCATCGCCGCAATGAGCATGTCGATGCTCGAAGCCCTCGTGATGCTGCCGTGCCATCTCGGCCACGTCAAAACGACCAAACGGAGAAGTTCTACTGACGAGACCAGTCCTTCACGAGTCCCCCCCGCAGGTTGGCGTCGGCTGCGCGACCGTATCGTCCACATGAAGGACACGTTCTTGAATCGGGTCGTGGAAGTCTGGTACGACTGGCTGATTCGCCTGCTGCTCAAATGGCGTTACGTCACGCTGGCCGGTGCGGTGGCGACACTCTCGATGACGATCGGTCTCGTCGCGGGTGGCATCGTCCCGTTCGTCCCCGTACCGAAGATGGACAGCGAAACGCTTGTCGGTTCGCTGGAGATGCCTGTCGGAACACCGGCCGCTCAAACGAAGGATCGGCTCAAGCAACTGAGCGATCACCTGGTCTCACTCCCCGAGGTCGTCAACGTGCAGATGCTGGTCGGCCTGCAAGTGGACATCGCGGGTGAAGGCGCGGTCGGCCAAAACCTCGGGGCACATCTTGGGCAGATCATTGTCGAGTTGACCGAGTCGGCCAAACGGTCTCGCACCAGTGAGACGATCCTCGTCGAACTGCGACACGAGGCCGAGAAGCTCAGCGGCGTGAACTCGGTTGCGTGGACTTCACTCAACGGCGGCCCAGCGGGCCGTGCGATCGAGCTCAAAATTACCAGTGATCGGTTCGAGGAAGCTCTCGCCACCGGTACGACCATGCGTCAAAAGCTCGAGACGTACGACGGCGTCTTCGACATCGACGACAACGTCAACGCGCGGCAGCGCGAAGTCCAATTGCGACTGCGAGAATCCGCTCGTCCGACCGGCATCACTGTTGCCATGCTCGGTAACGAAGTCCGCAACGCCTTCTATGGTCGCGAAGCCCGCCGGATCACCCGCAACCGCGAAGACGTGAAGATCATGGTCCGCTATCCCGAGGAATACCGAAACGACGATTCGACGCTGGAAGCGATGTACATCCCGACACCGGCGGGAGCCGGTCGCCATCACTGGGTGCCGCTGCGTGAAGTCGCCGAGCTGACCGAGGACCGCGCGTTCGCCTCGATCCATCGCAGCGATCTTCGTCGCGCGGTCACGGTCTATGCCGATGTCGATGACGCCCACAACTCGAACGAGATCGCGATGTCACTCCAAAAATGGATCGACACGGAACTCGTCAAACAACATCCCGACGCGCGCGTCGAAATGCGCGGAGCGACGCTCGAAAACAAGAAGTTCATGGACAGCATGATGCTCGCGTTTCCGCTGTCACTGCTCATCGTCTACGTGCTGTTGGCGGCACTGTTCAAGTCGTACCTCCAGCCGTTGGTCGTCTTGATCGCCGTCCCGTTCGGGATCGAAGGAGCCATCGTCGGCCATTGGATCATGGGCTACGACCTGACCATCATGAGCGTCATCGGTTGCACGGCTCTGATCGGCATCGTCGATAACGACTCGCTGGTCCTCGTCGATTTCATCAACAACCGTGTCCGCGCTGGCATGAGCCACTTCGAGGCCAGTGTCACCGGCAGCAAGCTCCGCATGAGAGCCATCGTGCTGAACACGATCACCGCCGTCGTCGGCATGTCGCCACTGATGTTCGAGACCAGCTTCCAAGCTAAGTTCCTGATCCCGATGGCCATCACCCTCACTTGGGGATTGATCTTCGCCACCGTCCTGACCCTCGTCGTCGTCCCCGCCATCAACATGGTCTTCTTCGACGCGCGAACCCTGCTCGGTGACAATCCCGGCGAGGAAGAAGTCGAGTTGGCCCCTCACTGAGTCACGACGTTCGGGTGGCCAGTGCTGGACCGCAGGGAATCACCGGGGCTTCGCGAAACGCTCCAGCCCCGGCCACCCAGCCGCACGCGACTTGGAGTGCGACGTTTAGCTGCAACGCCAACGGCGTGCGTGCGATTCATGGTTCGTCCGCACCCACGCCGTTGGCGTCGGGGCTAATCGTGGAAAAATCTTCTTTCTGGCCGCGCGAGGTACAACGACGAAGAACGGACCAGTACCATCGGCCGCGACACGGCCCATCCCACTTCCACACGGAGACCATCATGTCAGACATGTTCGAGTCGGTAGCCTCACGCGAAACGAATGGTCTCTCTCGTCGAGCGGTTCTTGGGACGGCTCTCGCCGCTGCCGGGACCGCCGCCGCGATGCACGGGCCGTGGGGTTTGGCCAACGCGGCACAGGTCGTTCAGACCCGTGGCGGCCCGCTCGGCAAGCGGTATGAGATGAAGAAGTCGATCAACCAATGGGCGTTTCCGTATCCCGAAAAGATGTCGATCGAGCAGTGCCTCAAGCTGGCGAAGGCCGCTGGGTTCGATGCGATCGAGTTGAACTATGACCTCGACAACGACCTCTCGCCGAAGTCGGGGACGAAGGAATACACCGCGATCCGTCAGTTGGCTGACAAGATCGGCATCCAGATCAGCGGCGTCTGCTCGTTCCTCTTCTGGCCGTATCCGTTCACCAGCCACGATCCCGCCAAGCGTGCTCGCGCGTTGGAGTTGGCCGGGTTGATCGCGAACGCCGCGCATGATCTCGGGACCGAGAATGTGCTTGTCGTTCCCGGTGCCGTTCACATTCCGTGGCGCACCGACTACGAGCCGGTCGCCAACGACCTGTGCCTCTCGCGAGCCAAGGAAGCGATCGGCAAGCTGATCCCGGCAGCCGAGAAGCTGAAGGTGAACCTCAACATGGAGAACATCTTCTTCAACGGCTTCCTGATGACGCCGATGGAGATGGTCGAGTTCGTGGACGGCTTCCACAGCGAGCGGATTCACGTCCACTTCGACACGGGCAACATCATGCAGTACCAGTTCCCCGAGCACTGGATTCCGATC
>JAYTXB010001272.1:0-5102 GCA_043743205.1 Schlesneria sp. | reverse complement strand
CTTTCCCAAATGACAAATGACGAGTGACAAACGGCAGCTTTGCCCACGTCCTTCATCCCCAGCCTGGCATCGAGAACTTCATCATGTGGCGTGGCGTCTTCGCTCTGTTGTTTCGGTCGCTCCGAATGGACTCGCGGTCGGTGCGAATTCATCTGCTGTGGTTCTGCCTGTTGGCGGTGATCTATCTCGCACTCTGGTCGGCTCAGGGGATGTCGGGCCTGTTTGGGGCACCGGGCCAGATTTTCTTTCGCTATGTCGTGTACCTCAACGCGGCGTTCGTCACGCTACTGGGAGTCGGGTTCTTTTCGAGTGCGATCACCGAAGAAAAAGAAGAGGACACGCTCGGCCTGATGACGATGGCGGGGATCAGCCCGCTCGGCATCTTGTTGGGCAAATCGACCAGCCGACTGTTTCAGGTGTTGTTGTTGCTCGCCATTCAGTATCCGTTCACGTTGCTGGCGGTGACGTTGGGAGGGCTGGTGCCGGGACAGATCGCGTCGGCGTACATGACGCTCTTCGCGTACACGATTCTGCTGGCGAACGTCGGTCTGCTGAACTCGGTCGTCTGCCGCCGCAGTCGTGACTCCGCCGGTCTGACGACGCTCTTCCTCGTCGGTTATGGCATCGTCCCGGCGTTGGCCTATGGTGGTTTGCAGTACCTCTTGCTCACGAAGAGTTGGAGTACCGCCAATGCCGATCAGAACTTGATCCTCGCGCCATTGAGATGGCTGAGCGAATCGACCTTCATCACGGAGCTTTATGAGGCGACCGAATCGGGTCACGAGTTCACGTGGTCTCCGCAGATCGTGACGAATGCGGCGGGAGGTCTCTGCTGTTTCCTGCTGTCATGGATGTTGTTCCGGTTTGTGGTGAAAGACCCCGCGCCGGAAGCCACTTCGCGCGGCTTCGTGGCTCGTCGGACCAGTCGAGGCTGGAGGCTGTTCAGCGCGGGGCGAGCGTGGGACCTGTCGCTCGTCTGGAAGGACTTTCATTTCATCGGTGGTGGTTGGGCGGGAGTCACCATCCGCTGCCTGCTGTATCTCGGCTTGTACGGCCTCTGCTACTTGGCAAACCGCCCGTCCACTTGGGGCCAGACGCCCTACAACGGCTGGACGCTCCGTTGGGAAGACGTGACGTGGGGCTTCCTGTTTTTCTCGCACCCGCTGTTAGCGATCGACATCGCGTTGTGTGCGTCGCGTCTGTTTCAGGAAGAGATCAAAGGCCAGACTCTCTCGTCGCTGTTGATGTTGCCGCGCTCGATCCCCAATCTCGCCTACTCGAAGGTGTTGGGCTGCGGTTTGGTGTTGTTGCCGGGGATTTTTGCGAACCTCTTCGCGCTGCTCTTTCTCCCCGGTGGACCCAAGTTACTGGGCGACGTTCTGGACGAATCGGGGTTCTGGTGGTGGCTGATGAATCTCATGCTGTTCATTCACCTGACGATCGTGCTGTCGCTCCACCTGCGTTGGGGCGCATTGGCGATGGCATTTGGCCTGACGGCTGGTTTGATGTTCGTCACCACAGTGTTCATCTCAGCGTTAGCCATCGGTGGTCGTGGCAACGGATTTGAAGAGATGCTCGGCGGGTTCGCCGTGATGCTCGGCTTCGCCTGTCTCGCGTGCCACGCGGTAGTCCTGATGCGACTCCCGAAGCTGGGTGAGCGGTAACAGCGAGCGGCAGGAATTGTCGTACCGCGATGTAGGATGGGCACTCTTGCCCGTCCTGACTTGAAGACAGAAACCCGGACGGGCAAGAGTGCCCATCCCACAGGGACATTTCTTCATGCCGCCCGCCTAAGGATTTAGGACCCCAGCACGCTCTTCATGCGCGGCCTTCCCACAGGGAACTCACGCTCTTCAAAAGCCCTTCGACAGCAAGCCGCCATCTACCGAGAGCGTCGTGCCGGTGATGTAGCTGCCCGCGTCACTGGCGAGGAGCAGTGCGGGGCCAGCCAGTTCGCGCGGGTTGGCCCAGCGTCCGACGGCCGTGCGATCGGCGAACGATTGCTGTTCGGCGGGAGACAACACGCTGGCGGGCAAGTCGGTCAGGAACGGTCCCGGCGCGAGGCAATTCACCGTGATCCCGAACGGGCCGAGATCGAGTGCCATCGCGCGGGCCATCCCGATCAGCGCGGCCTTCGTCGCCGAGTACGAACTGCGTCCCGGTTTGGAGGTCAGGCCCATCACGGACGAGATGTGAATGACGCGTCCCCAGTTGCGCGACTTCATCTGCGGCACCAGTGCCCGCGTGAGCCTCATGCACGACGTGAGGTTCAGTTCGACGATCTGATCCCACTTGGCGTCATCAATCTCTTCGACCGATTGCGGGATGTTCGACCCCGCGTTGTTGACGAGGACATCGACGCGACCAAACGCTTCCAGCGCCGAAGCCGCCAGTTGATCGACATCCGCGCGATCCGTCATGTCGGCCACGAACCAGCGTCCCCGTGCGGTCGTTCCCGCGAGAATCTCCGCCAACGCAGGCTCCAATTCGCCCGCATGTCGGCTGGAGATCACGATGTCGGCCCCCGCCTCCGCGAACCCGCGCGCCATCGCTTTTCCCAAGCCCTTGCTGCCGCCCGTGACCAGCGCCACCTTACCCGTCAGATCAAACAATGGAGTCGGCATCGTTTTGCCTCGTTAAAAAAATGAAGTGGAAGGAACGGAACCCATGAGCAACTCATGCCGCACGTTATCGGCTTCACACCATGATCGCCACAATATCGAGTGACGACGCGATTTGATGGGTGCAGTCCCACATTTGTGATCCAAACAGCCTGTTGAAAAAACCTTCCCTTTGAGGGTCGGGTTACTAAATCTACGCCGCGTTGTTTTAGGCGCGAGGCGGGAGGGATGGCGAGTCGATTGACGGTGGGATGGGGAGCGGCAGCGGAGATGTTTGTGCTCACGCTCAAACTGGCGGCCCGGCCGACGCAGGTGTTTTACGAACGGCTCAACGGCGACGCCCGCACCATGAAGATGAAAGACGGCAGCACACATCTGGCCCCGCATTCATTACGGAAGACAGGGGCCAAGAACGCGATCGACCTGGAGACCGGCGCGATCCTCGCAGCCGAGATCACGCCGGCCAACCGCGCGGATTCGGCCACGGTCTCGACACGTTCGATGTCGCCATCGCCGCCGTGAGACATCATCGGCGAAGACCGGATGCAAGAGGCCGTGGCCGACAAGGGCTACTGCAAGTTGGAAACGCTGTCCGACTGTGCCGTCCGAGACCTCGCCACGTCCTACTCCGAACCCAAAATGAATGGCCAGCGACGCTGGGACGACAACCCCGACGCAGGGAAGTCCGCCTTCGAAGCCAACCACGACCGCGTCACGAGTGACCGCGTCAAACTCACGCACCAACCGATCACGTCGCCAACATCGCTTTTTCAACGGGCTGCTAGGCCGCAACCAACACCAGCCGAGTAAAGAAACGACGACAAGTCACTTGGCAGACGTTGTTTTCAACTGGCATTTCAGCGTCCTCGAACTCGTCTGGACCCCTTTTTGAAGGGCGTGTCTAATCCCGCCCCGTCTGAGTCCGACAATCTGGGGTGGAATTCTGTGGGCAGCCTTGCGCGTTTGTTTCCGTTTGTTTGGCATCAGCGACAGCGATTGATTGCGTCGATCGGACTCGCTTCCGTCGCGGCGTTCTTGTCGGTGGTCTCGCTGCTGCTCGTCTATCCTGTCGTGAAGCTGCTCTTGGAAGGCCAGGGACTGCACGAGTACGTCGCGGCAGAGCGGAAAGCGGCGCGAGTCACCATTGCGGCAGAGACTCTTCACCAGTTCGGACTCGACGAACGAGCCAAGCAGCTCACTCGCGATGGTCGCGACGCGGAATTGTCTCTGCTTCAGGCCGATCGACGGACGAATGAGTCCAAGCTGTCAGTCGCCATGCGTCGCGAGCAGCATGCCGATTGGATGGCCTCGACCGTCTTGCCGTTTGTCCCACAAGACGGGTTCAAGCTGTTGGTCGCTGTGATGGGGGCGTTGCTGGCCGTGACTGTGGTGAAGTGCTGTGCGTCGTACTGGCAAGACGTACTCGTCGGTTCCATCGTGCAACGAACCATGCAGTCTCTTCGGAAGCGGCTCTTCCGCAGCACCCTGAAACTCGACCAACAAACGCTCGCGCTGGAGACCACGCCGCAACTGATGTCGCGATTCACGTTCGACCTCCAACAAGTGACGCTCGGCCTAACGCTGTTTGGCAGCTTGATGGTGTTGGAGCCTTTGAAGGCCGTGTTCTGTGTCGCGTGTGCATTTCGAGTGAACTGGCGACTGACGGCGCTCTCGTTCGTCTGTGCTCCCATTGCGGTGTTGGTCTTCCAGAAGTTTGGTCGCCGATTGAAACGAGCCAGCGGGCGTCAGATGGAGAGCATGTCGCGTGTCCATCGCGCCCTCGATGAAACTCTCAAATCGTTCCGCACGGTCCTCGCCTTTCGCAACGAACGGCTTCACCGCAGACGACTGTCGCAAGAGCAGCGAAACTACTTCGAGAAGGCTCAGCAAATCGTGAGGATCGACGCGCTGGCCAGTCCCTCGGTCGAGTTCCTCGCGACGGTGGCCGTCTGTGCCACGTCACTCCCCGGCGCGTACTTGGTCCTCTATCAACAGACCTCCATCGCCGGGGTGACGTTGTCCTCCGCGCCGATGCAAGCCTCGGACCTCGCGCTGCTTTACACACTGCTGGCGGGCATTCTCGATCCCGCGCGGAAGCTGGCGACGGTCTACTCGCGCGTGAAGCGTGCGGCTGCTGCGTGTGATCGAGTCTTCGGTTGGATGGATCGCTCGTCGCTGTTGACCGTCCCCAACCGAATTTCACCCCTCCCGCGACACCGCGTTGCGATCGAGTTCCAAAACGTGACCTTCCGTTACGCAACAGCCGCTGCCACACCCGATGAAACGGCCTTCAAACCCGTTGTCAGACCGCCCGCGTTGGACGACGTTTCGGTAAACATTCCCTTCGCGGCAACGGTCGCGGTCGTGGGTGGCAACGGCTCGGGCAAATCGACTCTGGTGAACCTGCTCCCCCGTTTCTACGACGCACAGTCGGGGAGCGTGCGTCTCGATGGAGTCGATCTGCGTGAGGCCGACCTGCGT
>JAYTXB010001271.1:0-3719 GCA_043743205.1 Schlesneria sp. | reverse complement strand
TGCGAAAGTCACTGCCGAACTCCAACTGCATCGCGTCGATCCCGAAGCCTTGATGGCTACCGTAGGTCTGCACGATGTAGCCGCCGTTGTATCTCGGGTGATCGGGACCATCGAGCGGATCGGGATAGACCTTGATGCCCGCCGCACGCATCCGTCCGAACAAACTCGCCTCGCCCACATGAGCGGCTTCACCAAAACGTTCGCGCAGAAGTGGGACCGTCTTGCCATTGTTGGTTCCGCGCAACACGGCATCAGGCAGCAAGACCTGTCCGTGAAGATCGAGCAACAATCCCGAGCGGTGTTTGGATTGGACTTCACGACAAAACCGAACCAGCGCCGCGTGATAGGCGTCGTAAACAACCTTTGCCTCATCTCCTTCATACGCGGCGGCAGCGGGACGATTCGGGTCGAGGAACTTGCGATGCGCGAGCGACTTCACGACATAGGGCTTCTTTCCCAGACGGCGCTCCAATCCGGCCGCAATGAGCGTGGCGAGTTCCTCCGTCCCCACATCGCGACTCACCACAAACTGACCTGTCCCGCCCGGCACCGCATCGCCCTTACGAGCCTCAACTCCCGGCACCACTTTCGTTCCACCGTGTGGGGCCGACAGGATGATCGGCAGTTCGCCCGCTTGAATGAAGACCAGCAATTCCTGTTCGTCTGCTGCAATCAGCGTCCTCGAACCACACTCGATGATTCCGGCGAATGCCCATCCGGCGAATAAACAGGCAAGCGAATGAACACGCGAACGAAGTGGCCAACGATTTTGAAGCAGCATGAAATGTTCTCCGGGCAAGTTGGTCACGATGGTGAGCGGTGAGTGCGTCGGATTCTAAGGACAAGGCACGGGGACGGAACGCTGCGAGGAAATTTCGGTTGGTCATGAGCGGGTCGGAAGCAGGAATGGAATGCGGCAACTGGTGCCTCAAAGGGATGTCGTTCCCGCTGCGTTGCCTGCTTTTGGAGGCCATCGCCACTCGCAAATTGTTCAGAAAAATGAACGCAAGCTACTGCGTGGCATGGATGTTGTGGCGGTGACACAAGTTTGACAGAGACGTGACGGACCAATGACACTCTCCTTCCGATGTTGATGTACAAGTCTCACCTCGCGGGCGAAGGCGAATTTCGTCCGGTCACCGCGTCTCGTGGCAGATGGATCTGTTGCGAACGGTTTCTGAGGACATTTCCTTCGATCGGAACACACATGTCGATCAGCCCTCCAGTCCGCCACAAGCACAAGTCACACCATCCTGATCACTCGGTCACCGACAGTGATCGTGGTAAATTCGTCTCTCCCGAAGCCGCTGACGTTCTCGATTCGCTGGAGCCGGTCGCGTCGGCCATGCACTCGAATGAAGTTGCAACAGCGGATGTGGAGCCGGTCTGGGGACCTTGGCTTCCAGAAAAGTTGACTTGGGCCAATACCGACTGGGTTGTGGCCGCGTGGATGCTCGGGATGCACGCGGGAGCACTCGCGGCCCCGTTCTATTTCAACTGGCAATCGGTCGCGGTCTGCTTCGTGATGCACTGGTTCACGGCGAGCATCGGCATCTGCCTCGGCTATCACCGGTTCCTCTCGCATAAGTCGTTCAAGGTCGTCTATCCGGTCAAGTTCGTGACGATGCTGGCGGGAGCACTTTCGGGCGAAGGTTCGCCATTGGTTTGGTCGGCCACGCACCGACTCCACCATCACCGTTCCGATCTGGCGGGCGACCCGCACTCACCGCTCATTACGGCGATGTGGTCGCACTTATCGTGGATGTTCATTCGTCGGACACCCGCGCAAATGCAAGCCCTCTTCCAAAAGTACACGCCGGACCTCGTTCAAGATCCGATGCTTCAATTCTTCGAGAAGACATACTTCTTGTGGCTGGTTGCGTCCGGCATCGCTCTTTACATGGTCGGTGGACTGCCGATGCTCTTGTGGGGCCTCTGCATGAGAATGGTTCTCGTTTACCACGGGACGTGGTTCGTGAATTCAGCCACGCACATCTGGGGCTATCGCAACTACGACGTGCGCGACGAAAGCCGCAACTTGTGGTGGGTCGCAATCTGGGCCTACGGCGAAGGCTGGCACAACAATCATCACGCCCATCCTCACGTCGCTCCAGCAGGCCATCAATGGTGGGAGCTGGACCCAACTTGGTGGGCGATTAAGACACTGCGATTCCTGCACCTCGCGTATGACGTGGATGATCGCATTCCAATGCAGACCACCGGCCGCGAACCCGCTGCCGCCGCGTGAACAACGCACACGAAGAGACGAGAACATCGAATTGACTCAGGCCGCGTTCGGAGATTCCGAACGCGGCCTTTTTTTCGAGCCAACGCCATTGGCAAAACGGCCGTCAATCTCGCATCACCAGCACGACGCGACAGGGCTGAGTGGCTTGGATGACCGCCAGTGAAACTCGCTATACCTCGCGCGGCTTGAAGCGAGACGTTTCCATGCTTAGCCACAACGCCATCGGCGTGGGAGAGAATTCGGGCAAACCGTCACTCACTCCGTTGGCGTTACAGGTAAATGTCTCAGGCCTGCCCGCGCGAAGTACAATTGCGATTGATCTTCAATGGTCTCGATGCCCTTGGAAGTCGTGCAATTGCTCCAGCGACGACGACGGGCAAACGTGATGGTGAGCGCTCCGATCAGTCGATAGACTCTGATGCCTGCCTACTCCCGCCCGTATGCCTCCGCCGTTGAGTTGTCTGCCATGCCTTGTCTGCTCCGGTTTGCGGTCTGCTGTTCGTTCGTTGTGATTCTGCCGACGATGTCCGTTGCTGACGAAGGATCCGCACCCCCTCCGTCGTTCGTCAACGACATCGAGCCGATCCTCACACGTTACGGCTGTAATCAGGGAGCGTGTCATGGGAAGGGGGCGGGGCAGAACGGGTTTCGACTCTCGCTACGAGGCTATGCACCAGAACTCGATCACGGCTGGATCGTGAAGGAGCAAGCAGGGCGTCGTGTCAGCCTCGTCGTTCCTGAAGACAGCCTGGTTTTGCGGAAGGCGCTTGGTCAAGTGCCGCACGGCGGCGGTCGCGTCTTCGCACCCGGTTCGCAGGCACATCAAATTCTGCTCAGGTGGTTGCAAGCGGGGGCACCGGAACCTGAGAAGGACGAAGCCAAAATTGCAGCGCTCTCCGTTGTCATGGGCGTCTCTTCTGTGGCCGTCGCCAGCGAGTCGCCCACGCCGACGAATGACCGGATGATGAAGAAAGGCGACGAACTGCAACTCGCCGTGCTGGCCAGCTATTCGGATGGCTCTGCACGCGACGTGACATGGCTGACACAGTTCGCCTCGAATGACGCCGGGTTGGTTGAGGTCGATGTGAGCGGCAAGTTGAAGGTGCTGCGGTGCGGTGAGACGGCAATTCGAGCGCACTATCAGGGACAGGTCGCGGTCGCGGTGGTGACGGTTCCGTTTGAACGGCCATCTCTTGTCCCCTCGCCCCCGTCTTCGGGGGAGAGGGCTAGGGTGAGGGGGCCGAGCGATGACACGGCCACGAAGAACACCAAAACCTCGGTACAAGACTCTTCACCGAAAGCCCCCCTCTCCCCCGAAGACAGAGGAGAGGGAGTCAGAGGCAACTTCGTTGACGAGCATGTCTTCGCAAAGCTCGCTGCGCTCAACATCCCTGCGTCGAAGTTTTCATCGGACGAGATGTTTCTGCGGCGCGTGTATCTCGACACCATTGGCACATTGCCGACGGAGGAC
>JAYTXB010001270.1:0-6064 GCA_043743205.1 Schlesneria sp. | reverse complement strand
TTTCAGAGTGTGAACGAGCGACCTGTGCTTGGCTGCATCGGCACCGGCGACCGCTGGAATGCCGTCGGTCCCAACGCACTCCAGTTGTCCGATTGCGTTGCTGTCTGTGACGTGGACCAGGCGCATGTCGAGAAGGGGCAGAAGCGAGTCAAAGAATTTCAGGACAAGAAAGGGCAGGCCCGCGATGTCGAGATGTACGAAGACTATCGCAAGCTGCTCGATCGGAAGGACATTGATGTCGTCACGATCGTGACCCCCGATCACTGGCACTCGAAGATCGCCATCGATGCCATGCGTGCTGGTAAAGACGTTTACTGCGAGAAACCCCTGACGCTGACCATTCACGAGGGAAAGCAGATCATCAAGGTGCTCGACGAGACCAAGCGCGTTTTCCAAGTCGGGACGCAGCAGCGATCCGAGATGTCGGCCAACGGCGGCAAGGTTCAGAACCAGTTCCTCAAAGCGGTCGCGATCGCTCGCAGCGGACGGCTCGGCAAGATCACGAAGGTTCAATGTGCGATCGGCGGCGCGCCCGCCAGCGGCGAGATTCCCAAGGCCGATGTTCCTGAGGGACTCAATTGGGACATGTGGCTCGGACAGGCTCCGATGACCGACTACATCCAGGGCGGGTTCGGCAACAACAAGAGTTATCCCGAGGCCCGCACGCACTACGAGTTCCGTTGGTGGTACGAATATTCGGGTGGCAAGATGACCGACTGGGGCGCGCACCACGTCGATGTGGCGATGTGGGCACTCGGTATGGACAGCAGCGGCCCGATCTCCGTCGAAGGGACCGCCAATCACCCGGTTCCATTCGAGAACGGGATGCCGACGATGAGCAACAAGTACAACGCCGCCACGTCGTTCAACGTCGTCGCGAAATTTGCTAACGGCGCGGAACTCATCATCCGTGACGACACCGACAACGGCGTGCTGATCGAAGGGACAGAAGGCCGCATCTTCGTCAGCCGAGGCTCGTTGAAGGGGGCACCGGTCGATGACCTCGAAACCAATCCGCTCCCGCAAGACCTGCTGACCAAGCTCTACAACGGGAAAGAGCCGAAGGGGGGTGGCAACGCTCACATGGAGAACTTCTTCAACTGCATCAAGGATCGCGGCCTGCCGGTCAGCGATGTCTACTCGCACCATCGCGCGATGACGACCTGCCACCTCGCCAACATCGCGATCCGCCTTGGTAAGAAGATCGAATGGGATCCCGTCACCCAGCAGATCATCAACGACAAAGACGCCGCCAAGTGGGTCACGCGCGAACAGCGCAAGGGCTATGAGATTGACGTGAGCGTGTGAACCCGATGCTCTTCAGTGCTGTCTCGTCCCCAGTTCGACCGACTGGAGACGAGGCGACCGGGGGTTGTGGCTGTGAGACGAGAATGAATGGTTCGGGCCCATGGCGAAACAGTACGACTCCACGCTGAAGAGCCTGATCGAACGCTATCCGTTTGACTGGTTGAAATTCTGTGGCGTCGAACCACATGGTCCCGTGAGCCTGATTGACTCGGATGTCTCGACGTTCACGGCGGCGGCGGATCGAGTGATTCATGTCGCTGAACCATCGCCGTGGTTGGCGAACATCGAATTGCAGGCCAGTTACGATCCTCAACTCGCCGAGCGAACTCACTTCTACAGCACGCTTCTTTCGCGACGACATGGCTTGCCTGTGCGCAGCATCATCGTCCTGTTGAGGCGACAAGCAGACGGGCCGAACATGTCCGGCACTTGGACGAGAGACCATCCTCGCACCGGACGCTACCTTCTTTTTTCGTTCGATGTCGTCCGCGTCTGGCCGCAATCGGCCGACGAGTTGCTCCAATCGGGACCAGGAATCTGGCCGCTCGCCACAATTACGGATGATGCAGAGACTCGCTTGGCGGATATCATCTCGCTCAGCACAGAACGCATTGAGTCCGCGTTTCCCAACGGGATTGAAGGTCGGGAGTTACAAGCCGCCGAATTTGTGCTACTGGGACTGCGTCATTCGCCTGAGTTGATCGAACAGTTACTGAAAGGAGTGACTCGAATGGAAGAATCGACCACCTATCAAGCCATCCTAGCCAAAGGAAAAAACATCGGTCGCCTGCAAGGGAAGGCCGAAGGCAAGTCTGAAGGACTGGCTGAAGGATTAGCTGAAGGACTGGCCGAGGGCTTGGCTGAGGGCTTGGCTGAGGGGCGTCTGGAAATGCTGATCGCCAGCATCCGTCGAATTGGCCGGCATCGGTTCAAGTCAGAACCGCCGCTTCCAATGGAATCGATGCTAAAGGCCATGACGGACATTCCTGAGTTGGAGTTACTGGAGGATCGAGTTCTCGACGCAAATGGCTGGGACGAGTTGCTGTCCGACTGAAGCGTGTCGAGTTGGTCTCGCCCATTCACTTTGAAGCCGTCAATCAACTCTTGGTGGACATCGCCCACCCGACCGTAAATCAACACCATGAACGCCCATCTCCCTGACTTCGCCGAGTTCGAGCAGCTTGCTCGTGGCATGAACCTTGTTCCCGTTTATCGGCGATTGGTCAGTGACACGCTGACGCCGGTCAGTGCCTACTGCCGTCTTGAAGATGGGCCGAACTCGTTCTTGTTCGAGAGCGTGGTCGGGGGCGAGCGAATCGGACGCTATAGCTTTCTCGGCGCGGGTCCGTTCCTGCAGGTCGATGCCTATGATCGCGAGGTGGTTCTCACGCGAGATGGCCAAGTCGAGCGCCAGACCGTCGATGATCCGCTGCAATTCTTGCACGACTTGCTGCAACAGTATCGGGCTCCGCTCGTCACCGGCTTGCCACGGTTCTGCGGTGGGGCGGTCGGCTACGCGGGCTACGATACCGTACGCTATTCCGAGCATCTGCCGAATCCGCCACAGAACGATCGAAACCTGCCTGATATGTCGTTTGCCTTCTACGACCGCATGGTTGTGTTCGATCAGATTCAGAAGACGATCCTCGTCGTGGCGTTTGCGAAAGTGGACGGCTCCGATTTGCGAGCCGCCTATGACGCCGCCTGCCACCGCGTCGATGAGACCTGCCAGCGATTGGCCATCGCCAGCGATGACCTACACCTGGCAGACATCTCACTGACAGCAGACCCTCAACTCGAGTTCCGGTCCAACTTCACTCAAGCCGGGTACGAGCAAGCTGTCGTGAAGTGCAAGGAATACATCAAGGCGGGCGACATCTTCCAAGTCGTTCTGAGCCAGCGGTTGGAACTCGAAACACAGGCGACCCCGCGCGACATCTACCGTGCGCTGCGTGTCGTGAATCCCAGCCCCTACATGTTCCTGCTCCGCTCGCCCTCCGTGACGCTGATCGGCTCTTCCCCCGAGATCATGGTCCGCGTGGATGAAGGGATGACGACGATTCGGCCTCTGGCCGGAACACGACGGCGAGGCAAGACCGAGGCAGAAGACCTCGCTCTCGAAAAAGAATTGCTGGCCGACGAGAAGGAGATCGCCGAACACGTGATGCTCGTCGATCTCGCCCGCAATGATGTCGGGCGAGTCGCCGAATACGGATCGGTCGCGGTGACAAAGCAGTTCATCGTCGAGCGCTACAGTCACGTGATGCACATCAGTTCGGAGGTCGTCGGTAAATTGAAGAGCGACCTCACGGCGCTCGATGCCCTGCGAGCGGGCCTTCCTGCGGGCACGCTCTCCGGAGCACCCAAAGTTCGTGCGATGCAGATCATTGACGAGTTCGAGCCACACCGCCGCGGCCCTTACGGCGGCGCTGTCGGCTACCTCGACTTCACCGGTCACATGGACACCTGCATCGCGCTGCGAACCATCGTGATGATCGGCCAGACCGCCTATCTGCAAGCGGGCGCGGGGATCGTTGCCGACAGTGTCCCCACGAGTGAATATGAAGAGACTCTCAACAAGGCCCAGGGACTGCTGAAGGCGATCGAAGTCGCCGAGCGTCAATTGACTTGAAACCGCGCCCGCCTCAAACCCCTGAAGCTCAATGGCGGTTCGTCTGACAAGTCGAAGCGTGGGCGAAGGGCGTTGTTTTTACGAAGTCTTCGAGAAATACGTCCCTCGCTCACGCTTCGAGTCACTTTGAATCTCCATTTTCAACCGGCTGTTACGCGGCGGAACTCTTTTCTCAGACTGGCTCACAGGCATTTATTGCAGCAGGCGACCGCCTGCGTTCCCCAAGCTCAGCTCGGCTCAAACACGCTGCGGCGTCGAAGAAAGTCATCCCCATGAGTTGGTCTTCTGAACCACTGGCCGAACAGGCCGCCGATGTCTTCACTCCCGAGTCCATCGCCACGCCGCGCGGTGCGGTGTTGTTCCTGCACGGATACGACGGCGTGACGTTGCGCAACAATCCCGATTACACCAGAGAACTGGACCGATGGGGCTTAGCCTGTGTCTGCCCGATCGGACCACAGTGCTGGTGGACGGATCGAGTTCATGTTCCGTTTGACGCGCGGGTCAGCCCGGTCGATTTCCTGAAGCAGCAGGTTCCCACGTTTTGTCGCGATCGCTGGCAGATCGAACCGCCATTGATCGCGGTGTGTGGCGTTGAGATGGGTGGGCAGGGAGCGCTGCAACTGGCCTATCGTCACGCGCGACAGTTCCCGATCGTGGTGGCGGTTTCACCCAAAGTCGATTTTGAAACGTGGCACGGACACGGCACGACGCTCGACGGCATCTTTCCTGATCGCGAGGCGGCTCGACAGGCGACTGTGATCCTGCATCTGCACCCGCTCAATTGGCCCAAACACCAACTTTTATTGTGCGATCCGGCGGACCATTATTGCCACGATGGCGTGGAGACGTTGATGACCAAACTCTCTTCGACCGGCATCCCGTTCGACATGGACATCCAAACGACGCACGGCGGTTTCGGGTGGGCGTATGCCAACCACATGGCCCCGCGCGTGATGAACTTTGTCGCGGAGAAGCTCGCCCTGACATAACAGGCTTCAAACATCCGAAGTCTCCGAAGACTTCGGATGTTTTCGAATTCGTGGTGCCCGTTCGGTTCACTTCGAGACCGGGAGCAACTGCGCGGCTTTCTTAGCGGCATACGTGACGCCGAACGTGAACGCGTCGAGTGGCGTGGCCCCACGGGCAAGTTGCGCCGCGATTGCAGCGGTCAACGAATCTCCACACCCGATCGGGTTAAGGGCCTTCACTGGCGGAGGCTCAATGCGGTGCAGGCCACTCGGCCCCAGCACCAACAGCGGCGCTGGGCCGTGACTGACAACGACCCATGCGGCACCGAGGTCTCGCACTTCGGACATCGCGGCAATCACGTCGCCTTCTGTGTCGAGCGCGCGGCCGACAGTGGCTGCCAACTCGTCACGATTCGGCTTCACGAGGAACGGACTAAGCGGCAGGCACTCGATCAGCTCGCGACCTCGGATGTCGAGTACGATCCTCGCCGAGACTCGTTCCATCAGGCTGCGATAAAACGACGGCGGTGCTCCCTGCGGAAGTGAACCGCTGAAAACCACGTCGCTGGCGGAGCGTGCGGACTCCGCAAACGCGTCGGCGTAGCGAGCCAATTCCGCGTCAGTCAGCGTGGCGGAGTTCTCAATCAACTCGGTCGTTGCTCCGGTGGCTTGATCGAGGATCGTCGTGCAGATGCGCGTGGTCGCAATCGTCGAGACCCAGCGTGCGGGAATGCCGCGCCGCGCGAAGTCGTCCCGAATCTGTTGTCCGGTCGCGCCGCCGATGGGGCTAATCGTGAGTGACTCCGCCCCCAGTTGCTTCAACGCCGCGCCGACGTTGAGAACTTTGCCTGAGCCGCACCAGACCGCTTGCTGCGCGCGGTTGACGTGCCCGAGGCGGAGTTGCTGAAAGACCAGAATCTGTTGCCAGGCAGGTGTCAGTCCGGCGGCGACAATCATCGAATGCAGTCCTCGGTGAGCGGCTCGTCAAAAAACAACCCGCCGCGTGAGCAAGGGGCTGCGGGGGTGCAGTCGTGAATTGGTGGTCAGATTCCAGCGGATTTCAATTGCGAAGCGATGCCAGCCAATAGCTGCGGGCGTCAGCCCGCAGTTGGGAAAGCGGGAGCAGGTGAGCCGCGAAGCGGCGACAGCAGTG
>JAYTXB010001269.1:0-1648 GCA_043743205.1 Schlesneria sp. | reverse complement strand
TCGAGGCCCACTGAACGGTGACAAGAATTAGATAAGAATGGTGGGCCTCGAAGACTCGACCCACCCTACTGGGAAGTAAGAACACGATGGCACGCAAGGGCGAACAGTTTGCAGGGTTGACGGTGGCGATTGTCACTCCGTTTAAGGACGGGCAAGTGGACGAGGCCGCTCTCCGGAAGTCGGTCGATTGGCATGTGGCTCAGGGGACGAATGGTCTCTGTCCGGTCGGGACGACGGGGGAATGCCCGACGCTCACAACGATCGAGCACGAGCGCGTCATCGCGGTGGTTTGCGAACATGCCGCCGGGCGAATCAAGGTCATGGCGGGGACCGGCTCGAACAGCACGGCCGAAGCGATCGAGTTGACTCGGTTCGCGAAAGCGGTTGGAGCCGACGGCGCGATGATGGTCGCCCCGTACTACAACAAGCCGACGGGCGAAGGCTTCTATCAGCACTACTTGGCCGTGGCCGAAGCGGTCGAGATTCCGATCATCCTCTACAACATCCCCGGTCGTACGGCGAAGAACATGGAGCCGGATGTGGTCGCTCGCATCGCCGAGATTCCGACGGTGGTCGCGATCAAGGAAGCGACCGGTTCAATGGACCAGGCCTCGCAAACGCTGGCCCTCACCAACCTGACAGTCCTCTCGGGCGACGACAGCCTGACGCTGCCGCTCCTCTCGATGGGTGGCAGTGGCATCGTGTCGGTTGTGGGGAACATCGTACCGGGCGACATGCTTCAACTGCTGAAGGCGTGGAACGCAGGGGACATCGCTGAGGCTCAGCGCTGGCACTTCAAGTTGTTCACCCTCTGCCGCGACATGCTCGGCATCGCGACAAACCCGATCCCGGTCAAGGTGGCGATGCGGTTGCTCGGACGAGACACCGGTGACTTGCGTCTGCCGCTCACCGCGCTCTCGGATTCGGAAGAGGCTCGTTTGAGGAAGACGCTCGTCGCGTATGGGTTGCTATGAACGGATGATTGGCTCGTCATTTTTCCGCTCGTTGTAATTTCATCGCGAGCGTTTCGTGTGCTGGACTCAGGAAGGATCAGACGATGGTCTTCGGCTTCGGTAAAAAGAAGGGCAACACCAACGATACGGTGGACGATGATGGCGATGATGAGGACGACGAAGATGTCGAACTCGTCAATTTCCAAGGAGCCGTGAATGGCAAGCCCGTAGACATGGCCGCCAATGCGCGGCTGGCTCAGGCCGCACTCGTCCCGACCAAAGAGATGATCACAGACGGTATCGAGCGTCGTGCTGAAATGATTCGGCTCGACGTGAAGGGAGAACGAGCGCAGACAGCCGTTTCCGTCGATGGGCTGCCCTACGCGGGAAGCAAGATGCCGAAGCAGCAGGCTTTGGCCATCACGCAAATGCTCAAGCTCTTAGCGGGACTCGATCCCAAACTGCGCGGCAAGCATCAAGTCGGCGGCGTTCGGGCCGAGCATCTCGGGATCAAGTACGAGTTGTCGATCGATATCACGCCGCAAGCCGAGGGTGTCGAGCGAGTGACCGTGCGCGTCCGCAACCTGAAGCACCAACTCGACACACCGAGCGACCTCGGGTTCTCGACGACGCTCAAGCAAACTGTGCGCGATCTGACTTCGCACCGCCACGGGCTGATTGTCGTGTGTGGCCCT
>JAYTXB010001268.1:0-4598 GCA_043743205.1 Schlesneria sp. | reverse complement strand
CGTGCCGTTTACGCAACAGTTGTTGGCAGGGTTCTTCGCTCGCACTTACGACGTGAATTTGGAAGACGGCTTCACGACGGCGCGGCAGAGGATCGAAGCCGCCTTGGCTGCGGAGGTTCGGCAACGAATCGGCGGCGATGTCCAGCAGATCGCGTCTCAACAGTCGAATTACACTGCGATCACCTTCAAACATTTGCTGCTCCCCGTCTGGTTGCTGGCATATCGTTATCGCGGGCAGCCGTACCGCGTGATGATCAACGCCGTGACGGGCGAGGTTTCCGGCGAACGGCCTTACAGCGCCATCAAAATCGGCTTCGCGATCGCCGTCGGGCTGGCGGTTGCGCTGGGGCTGTGGGCCCTTCACAGTGCCAACGTGCAGGCGACATGGTAGGCAGGTCTGACACATCTCAAGAATCCTGTGAATGATCTTCCAGTGTTGATGACCTACAGGGTTGTTCGAGTTGCCTGACGATTTTCCACCACAAAAGACAGCTTGGAAACGCTAGCCACAACGGAAGCTGCTGCCATGATTCAGTACAATGAGGGCATTCGCACTATGATCTCCATGACAGTGACTGAAGTCGCTTGAACTTTGGGGCATCGGTACTTACACTCCCCCGCCCTGCGAAATAGGGGGAAAGTCACCGCGTTTGCGTTGACTCCAACTGGCCCGTTTCGACGACGAATTGCACCAGGTCTGACTCTATGCCGACTATTAATCAACTGATTCGTAAGCCTCGTAAGCCTCAGCCCGTCCGGACAAAATCCCCGGTGCTGGAAGGCTGTCCACAAAAACGTGGCGTCTGTTTACTGGTGAAAACCGTAACTCCTAAGAAGCCGAACTCAGCCCTCCGAAAGGTGGCCCGTGTTCGACTTTCCAATGGAAAAGAGATCACGGCTTACATTCCAGGTGAAGGCCATAACCTTCAAGAACACTCCATCGTCCTCGTCCGAGGCGGTCGTGTTCGCGACCTTCCCGGTGTGCGATACAAGGTGATTCGCGGTGTGCTCGACACGCTGGGTGTTGCCAAGCGTATGCAGGCACGCAGCCGCTACGGTGCCAAGCGTCCCAAGTAGGATTGGTATCGACGCTGTCTCGCGTCGCAAAAATGGTTTGCCTGTCTGATGATTCAAATCATCAGTTTGTTCTGTGGGTTCGCTTAGGTTTAAAGAAGGATTTTTCAATGGCTGATCGGTTTACAGCCAGTCGTACTCAGTTGAAGCCTGATCCTCGTTATGGATCAAAGCTCGCCTCCAAGTTCATCAACTGTCTGATGCGTGACGGCAAGAAGAGCATCGCTCTGTCT
Source organism: Schlesneria sp. (assembly GCA_043743205.1). Taxonomy (GTDB): domain Bacteria; phylum Planctomycetota; class Planctomycetia; order Planctomycetales; family Planctomycetaceae; genus Schlesneria. The sequence goes on along the minus strand of JAYTXB010001268.1, from coordinate 3,291 downwards.
GTCTTCTATTCAGCAATGGATATGGTTGCCGAGAAGGTGAACGACCGCGAGCCAATCGATGTCTTCATTGCGGCTGTTGAGAACTGCCGACCTTCAATCGAAGTTCGGTCGAAGCGCGTGGGTGGTGCGAACTACCAAGTGCCGACTCCGGTCAATATGAAGCGTCAGCAGACTCTGGCCATTCGCTGGATTCTGGAAGCTTGCCGCGACAAGAAGGGCCGCCCAATGAGTCGCCGCTTGGCTGATGAGTTGCTCGCCGCTTATCGCCGTGAAGGTGTCGCGATTACGAAGCGAGAGAACGTCCACCGTATGGCCGATGCCAACAAGGCGTTCGCGCACTTCGCTTGGTAAGCACGGTTTGCCGCGTCTCCAGCGGCATTCAGGTCTGAAAATAGAAAAGCCCGTCACCCTCGAAGTGGCGGGCTTTTTTCTTATTCCAATTTCTGGTCGTGGGTCAGTTGCTGTGGCATACCTTGAGTCTGCGAAGGGCGTGGAATCAGAATCTCACGGTGAGTCACGCGCTTCGCGGACTCAGGCCGTGCCACACTTGGTCCTCCTGTTCAAACTGACTCACTACCCGATTCCATCAGTTTACGCCTCCTGACTTTGGGCCAAGGCCCACCTTAAATAAGACTCAATCCACGGGTCGAGATCGCCGTCGAGTAACGCGAGCGGGTGAGCCGTCTTGTACTCAGAGCGGTTGTCTTTGCAGTACGACTCGGGGTGCAGGACATAGCTACGAATCGTTTCGCCGCCGAAGCCGATCCGTGACTTTTGCCCGCGCCGGGCAGAAATTTCCGCGTCGCGTTTGTCCGACTCCAACTGGTACAGCTTGGCGATCATCATCTTGCGAGCGAGCGCCCGATTTTGATGTTGGCTCCGCTCGTTCTGGCACTGCACCACAGCATTGGTGGGCAGGTGAGTCAACCGGATCGCCGAGTCGGTCTTATTGACCTTTTGGCCACCGGCACCGCTGGCCCGGCAGATGTCTTCGCGAATGATCTTCGGATCGTCCCACTCGATGTCGATGTTGATGCTGTCGTCTAGTTCTGGCGTGACATCGACGGCAGCAAACGAGGTTTGACGGCGATGAGCCGAATCGAAGGGACTCATCCGAATCAGCCGGTGATTTCCGGTCTCGCCCTTCAACAGGCCGAAGATGTACGGGCCGCGAATAACCAATGTCGCCGAGTGAATCCCAGCTTCTTCGGCGGGTGAGGACTCCAGTAACTCGGAAGCGAATCCGCGATTCTCGGCCCAACGTTGGTACATGCGGACCAGCATCTCGGCAAAGTCTTGAGCGTCCGTTCCCCCTTCGCCCGATTGAACGGCGATGTAGGCCGAGTTGCCGTCTTGCGGTCCGGACAACATCGCTTGCAGTTCTGCCTTGGCGAACTGCTCGTTCAAAGACGCAACCAACACGACAGCATCGTCACCGACATCTTCGCCCATCTCCGCAAACTCAACCATAACTCCAAGGTCTTCGGAGCCCTTGATCAATTCGGCGATTGGTTTGAGCGCCGCATTGATCTGCTTGAACTCATTCATCGTGGCCTGAGCCTTCTCCTGGTTGTTCCAGAAGTCTGGCTCAGACATCCGCGTACTAATCTCGGCGATGCGTTGTTGTTTGGTCGCCCAGTCAAAGAGAGTCTCGGAGTTGGAGAATTCGGGCGATCAACGCTTTGGCTTCGTCTTGTTGGGCAGTTTCCATAGCAGCAGTTTCACTCTTTCGGATACGAGGAAGAAAACGAACAGGCGGGAGTATATCGGCCAGCGTGGTGGGTGCGACTGCAACGCAAACTATTCCAACTCGGCAATCGGGGCTACGTGCTGTGCGGCATCGCAATGTGAAGGCGACTCGATATCCTCACCCCAGAATTGGTAACGGGCAGTGTGATTTTGCTGGGTAAGTGAAGACTATGCGGATCGTGATTGCAGGAGGCGGTTTAGCGGGACTGGCGGCGGCGGTCGCTTTGACGGAGCGGGGCTTGCCGTGCGAGGTGCTGGAATCGCGGCCTCGACTCGGTGGACGAGCCAGTTCATTTCTCGACCCCGCATCGGGAGTATCGATCGACAATTGCCAGCATGTATCGCTCGGTTGTTGCACCAACTTCCGCCACTTCTGCGAGACGACCGGGTTGGCGGAGTTCTTTCGGCGCGAGCCGGCTCTGTACTTCATCGGCCTCGATGGTCGAGTTAATCGGTTCACTGCCAACGGACTTCCAGCGCCGCTTCATCTGGCGGGAAGTTTTGCGCGGCTGAGCTATCTGTCTTGGCGAGATAAGCTCGGACTGGCGCGGGGATTGAAGGCCCTCGCGCGCGGAGTGAGTGCTGAAGAGCGGCGAGTCCCGTTTGCGGAATGGTTGGCTCGACAGCGACAAACGCCCGCCGCGATCAGTCGATTTTGGACTGTCGTCCTCGTGAGTGCCCTCAGTGAGTCGCTCGATCGGATTGATGTGGAACATGCGCGGAAAGTCTTCGTGGACACGTTCCTCGCGCACCGTGACGGCTGGTTCGTCGAGATTCCGACGGTACCGCTCGATGATTTGTATGGAGGCCGGTTGACAGAATGGCTCACGGCACGCGGCACCACGATTCGACTGCAAGCTTCGGTTGAGAAGATCGAAGTCGAGAGCGACCTCGTATCCGCCGCGCGGCTTTCGACAGGCCAGATCGTGCCCGGTGACGAATTCATCGTCGCGTTGCCGTTCTTCCGCGTGAGATCGGTGTTGCCCGAGTCGCTCATGGCGCATCCTGATTTGGCCGGGATCGAACAACTGGAATCGGCCCCCATCTCCAGCGTGCATCTGTGGTTTGATCGGCCGATCACTGAGCTACCTCATGCGGTTCTGGTCGATCGGCTTTGCCAATGGATGTTCAACCGCACGGTGCTGGGAACAACGGCCTCTGGTGCCAGAGCAGCCACTGGAGGTGAGTCGGCACAGACCTCAATTGCGGCGGGTGGCTTCTACTATCAGATCGTCATCAGCGCGAGCCGTGAATTGGCAGGGCAGTCGCGCGAAGCAATTCTCGCACAGGTGTTGGCTGAGTTAACTGCGATCTGGCCTGAGACGGCACGCGTGACGCTGTTGCACTCACGCCAAGTGACGGAACATCGCGCGGTCTTCTCGCCGTTGCCGGGAGTGGACGAGTTACGGCCGACACAGCAGTCGCCGATTGGCAACCTGCAATTCGCGGGAGATTGGACTCAGACCGGTTGGCCAGCCACGATGGAAGGGGCCGTGCGCAGTGGCTATCTTGCCGCCGCCAACATCCTAACACGGTTGGGCC
>JAYTXB010001267.1:0-5513 GCA_043743205.1 Schlesneria sp. | reverse complement strand
CGTCCCGGCAGAAAGAACACTGTTCGGTTGACGCAAATGCGGTCATAGGCATCGGCCAGGAGCGACTTCGTATCTTCATCGAGATTCTCGCGCGGCTCTTCGATAATCAGAACCGCCGGGTTTCGCAGGACCGCTCGAGCCAACGCGAGCCGAAACCGCTGGCTAGCGTCGAGCGAATCACCGTGACCCGCGAGGACGGTCTCATAGCCATTGAATAGCTTGACTATGAAGTTGTGCGCGTGGCTGGTCTTCGCGGCATCAGTGGCCTGTTGCAGCGTGTACTCACCGTTGCCGCCACGCAGATTGTCCAGCACCGTTCCTGCGAGTGGCGGATCGTCGGCACCGACGAAGACGGTCTCCGCCCGCAGTGATTCGAGTGTGGACCAGGCGATATCTTCACCGTCGAAAAGGACTCGCCCCGACTGCGGTTCAATAAACCGAGGCAGCAGTGAAACCAACGCACGGGCTTCCAGCGGATCGGCTGACACCAGCGAGTACGTTCGTCCCGCACTCAGCTTCAGATCGAGGCCATCGAGCAAAAGGCGACCGCTGTTTGTGCGATACGTGATCGCGTCGAAGTGCAGCGTGGTGCCGAGTGGCTGAATGAACTTGGCGCCCACCGCCTGACCGACAACGGGGATTTGATCGAGATACCGCTGGATGTTTTCTGAGGCGAGCGCCGCTGCGTGGCGCGGTGTCAAACGATTGAGAATGGCCCTGACGGATGGGATGGCAAATGCCCACGCGGCGACAAACATCCCGCCAGTGACCGACATCATTTGTCCCTCCCAAAGGAAGACGTTCCCCGCAAACAGGAACAGCAAAAAGCCGAACACCAAGCCGCCAGCAGCCACAATCAGCGGCCTCGGGTGGCGGGCCGCTTCGCTCGCCGCGTCGGCTTGTTCAGTCAAGTTGTGAAGTCGGTTTACGTCGATCGCGAAACGCTCGTGTTCGGATTGTTCGAGTCCCAGCCCGCGCACGAGTCGCGCCGCGCGAAAGCCGTCCACCAACGCCCGCATCTCGCCTGCCGCACGATCGGCCGCGAGCAATCGCTGGTGTTCGGAGGAACGGTGATTCCAATCGAGGAGGTACCACGTCACTCCCAGCAGCAGCAGTGACTGAGCCGCCAACATCGGTTGAATCGAGACGACAAGCAGCGCGAGGCACGCCAACTCGATTGGGCTGCGCGTCTCACGCTCAATCCACGTTGCTAGTCCTCGCCGCACTTCTTCGGATTCGACCGCGAACAACGGTGAGGCCAAGTTCGCGCCCGAACCGTCCAAATCTTCGGGGCTAAGACGCAGGACTTGACGATGTAAATTTTTACGCGGGGTCGTGACTGCATCCAATGCGGCTCGCGAACATTCGCGACGGTGACGGACTAAACAGGCCGTGCGTGCTGCCGCCAACGCCACCCCGAGCCAGAGCAGCGACATCGTGGCGAGGACATTCGATCCAAGCCACTCGAATCGGCGGAAACACCACGCCAACACGCCGCCCCACCATTGATCTCGAGAATGCCACACGGCAGGCAGAATGCCAGACTCCGTGTTGACGTAATGCACGGGCGCGTCGCCCGGTTGAGAAACATCACGATTCGCCTGCTCAGGTGAGGTTCCCGCGGCGGACTCGATGGCCTTCGCTGAGGCCGCAACGTTTGCATCCACCGCGACAGGAAGTCCGGTCAAAGCGACGAAGCGTGGCACGTCGGCGGGAGTCAGTTCGGCTGTCAAGCGGCCTCGCTCCACCAGCAGCCCGAAGAACAGCCCGATCGTCACCACGATCGGGATCAGCAGTAGCGTGGCCAGTCCCGACCACAGCCAAGCCCGTCGAGCCTGACCTCGAAACAGTTCGCGTTGAGAAAAGAACTTGTCGAGTGAACTGGGGACGTTGATCGCCACGATGACCGCCCATGCGAAAGAGTGTGCTGATCGGCATCCGTGCGTGAGTCGCCTAAAAAGGCCAAGGCACCGTCTGCCATCGGCATCCGAGAGACGCGGATTCACGCCGACTTGTTCCAGCGTCGCGGCTTACCTGACCGGCATGAACTCATACGACGCGAGACCTGGCGCTGTCCGATACGAGTCGTTTAACCGCGTGGGCAACGCCCCGCGCGTGAGTGAAATTCCAGCCTGCTACTTCGGTCAACGCGCGGGACGTTGCCCACGCGGTTAAACGAGGCAAATGTCTCACTGGTACCCGTGCAGGGTATCACCGGCCACGAACATATCGCCGAAGGCTTCACGTAACCGGCAGCGACCATCAAGCCAAGTCACGTTCTTCAAACAGGATGAACGCCAGCAGGATCGCGGCTGCGCAATAGCAAGCGCAGTAGAGAGCGGAGTAACCGAGATAGTCGGGGGGAACCATGTCGCCCGTTGCCACGGCCGCGCTGATGTTGAACAAGTCCAGGCCCGGTAGAACCGTCGCAATCAGGCGCGCCATGAACTGCACGAACTCCAAGCGAATGACACCAGCCTGCACGAGAATTCCCGTCAGATGTCCGACGACAAAAATCGCGAAGCAACTGGTGAGGTTCACCACCATCGGCAGCCGTGTGGAGATCGCCACGCTGACCGCAGACATCACCGCAATTTCCAAGAACAACAGCACCAATCCGGGAATGACCTGTGTGACCTCAGCCATGCGAACCGCGAACTCGGGCAGGTCTTTGCTCCCTTCTTTCGCGTCGTAGGCCACTTTGAAGTAGACCAGATAGAGGAAGAGGATCGTGATCGGGAGCATGTACCACAGCACGGCTTGAATGATCCCGATGTACTTTCCGAGGACGAACTGGCGGCGCGTGATCGGCTTGGACAGCAACGTCATCGCGGTCTTGCCTTCAATTTCCTCAGCCACGCTGGTGCTGGCGGTCCAGACGGCGATCAACAGTCCCGAGATCAGGATCGTGGCCAAGCCGCAGTCCTTGAGCATCTTCACGTCGTCACCGAGCGAGAAAAACGGCAGCACGGTATTGACCATGAGGACCACCATGGCGAGTGCCATGCACAGCAAGAAGACGGGCTGGCGAACCGCTTCTTTTGTCGTCGCCCGCGCGATGATTCCCGCCTTCGTCGTGTAGGCAAACACAATCAGTCCGACCAGCGATAACACCCCGCCCAGCGTCAGGGCCGACCACTCGGCCGGTGTTCCGCGAATCACGATTTCGTCGGCAGCCAACAACAGCGGCATCCAATTGACAGCGAAGGACATGCAAACCTCGAAGCAGTAGTGAGTCATTAAGAACGAACGTGATCCACGAAGAAATCACCGGATTGAACCGGCTCGGACGGGTAGCCTACGTCGTGCCGCAGCAGTTCGTTGGGCGCCTAGCCAGTTTTCGGGCCGGACTGTATCGCGAGCGGCATCCGAAGAAAACCGACCCACGGCGCGCGGCCAATGGCAACCCGCTTTGGAACTGGGGCGGCTGGTCGTGTGTGGTCCAAGCCTTCAAGCGACTCGACGACTGCGACGAAATGAGTGGTCCAACATGTACTTGTTAGGCAAGCTGTAACAGTTGTCCGGCCTCGGATCAGCAAGTCAGACTTCGTTCGTAGAAAGATGGCTCGCGACTGGTTAGCATCCCGCCCCTCTTGAGCCGGGTGTTTCGGAGAGTGATCGTTCACGCTCGACGCCGTCTGCTCATGTTCACTTCCTGTCAGACATCCGGAGACCACAACCTATGAGCGACCTCGCGGCGAGTTCCGATCGGAACAGCAAAATTTTGTTTTGGGGGTGCTTCGTCGCCCTGATCACCACGGCCTTCGCCTTCGTCGGGCGATTGTCGCTCATCAACACTTGGGCAACCGAATTCAATCTCGATCCGGCTCAAGCAGGAAGCTTGGCGGGGGTCGGGATTTGGCCGTTCGCGGTCAGCATCATTCTGTTCAGTCTTGTCATCGACAAGATTGGCTACAAGACGGCGATGATTTTTGCATTCGGTGGCCATCTCGTTTGGACGGTGATGGGTGTCTCCGCGTACTACGTCGGAACGGTCGGCGGAGACAAAGTCACCGGTTACAAGCTGCTCTACTGGGGTAGCCTGATTTGCGCTTTGGCCAACGGTACCGTAGAAGCCTTCATCAATCCTGTTGTGGCAACCATGTTCAACAAAGAGAAAGCCAAATGGCTGAACATCCTGCACGCGGGTTGGCCTGGTGGACTGGTCATCACGGGGTTGCTCGTGATCGCGATTGATACGTTTGCCAAGGGAACCCCGTGGGCGGTGAAAATTGGCCTGATCGCAATTCCGACTGTGATTTACTTCTTGATGTTGATCGGACTCAAGTTTCCTCAGAGTGAGCGTGTTTCTGCAGGCGTCACGGATCGCGAGATGCTTCAGGAATTCGGCGTGGTTGGTGCGCTGATCGTTTCGATTCTGGTCGTCCTGCAACTGATGGACTTCTTCGCGGTGGGAGGCGTCACGCCGACGACGGCGAAGTATGGGTTTATTGCACTTGGTGCCGTGCTGACGCTGGCATTCGGGGCTTACACGCAGACGGTCGGTCGTCCGCTGTTGATTTTCCTGATCATCATCATGATGCCGCTCGCCACGACCGAAATTGGCACGGATGGCTGGATCACGGGGATCATGGAAGGAATCGCGGAACGTGAAGGCTTCCACGCGGCATGGGTGCTGGTTTACACCTCGGCGATCATGCTCGTCTTGCGATTTTTTGCCGGCCCGATTCTGCACAGCCTGTCACCGCTGGGCTTGTTGGCGATCAGTGCCGTGCTGGCGATCGCGGGCCTGACCTACCTGAGTTTTGCCCAAGGCTTGGCAATCTTCGTCGCAGCCACTCTGTACGGCTTTGGCAAGACGTTCTTCTGGCCCACCATGTTGGGTGTGGTTTCGGAACAGTGCCCGAGGGGCGGAGCGTTGACACTCAATGCCATCAGCGGCATCGCGATGCTGGCTGTTGGGACGCTCGGTTTTCCCTACATCGGCATCCTGCAAACCAAGGTGCAACAGACCGCACTCGTGCAACACGCCGACATTCAGAAGATGGTTCCCGGACTTGTGGAAGGCGGAAAGCTGTCCGCGTTGAAAGAGAAGAAGATTTACGAAGTCATGTCCTATCAAGACATCGACAACGACAAAGTGGATGCCCTGATCGCGAAGCTGCCTGAAGCCGACCGCGATGCGGCCAAGAAGAAGGTGAAGGATGTGAGCGCCGAGAGCAATCAGCACGCTCTGCGCGACATGGCGATCTTCCCGACCTTCATGTTGGTTTGCTATCTGATTTTGATCGCCTACTTCAAATCGAAGGGTGGATACAAGCCCGTCGAACTGAGTGGTGGTGCCCACTGACACTGGGCCATGACCTGTGAACTTTCCCACAGCCGGGAGTGTCTGCGAAGATGCTCCCGGCTGTGGCGTTATACCTCGCGCGGTCACGAATGAGGCCTTGGCGAGCCGCCTGCCGTAAGGCTGCGGGTTCTTGATCGCCGCAGGAAACCCGTGGCCTCACGGCACACGGCTCGCCTAGAACATCTCACTCATGGCCGTGTGA
>JAYTXB010001266.1:0-1690 GCA_043743205.1 Schlesneria sp. | reverse complement strand
CGTCGTCTTCTGTCCGTTCGCCAGCCGCTTTCCGTTCGAGACGTGGATTCTGCCGAAGCAGCAGTCGAGTCACTTCGAGAACATTACGAAGCAGGCCATCGAAGAACTCGGCACGGTGTTGAAGACGGTCCTGCGCAAACTGGAACTCGCTTTGGATGACCCGCCGTACAACTACGTGATCCACACGGCTCCGTTCAACCAGCCAGAACTGCCGCACTTTCTCTGGCACATGGAACTCTTCCCGCGCATCACGCGCGTCGCGGGCTTCGAGTGGGGCAGCGGCTTCTACATCAACCCGGTTCTGCCGGAAGAGGCCGCCGCGTTCCTGCGCGAGGTTGATTTGGATTGAGGTGTGTGGATCGAGGTCAGTGGTGGACCTGCGTTGACTGGCCGAGTTCCGCCGTTTCACCGCGTGGCCAACGCCGGAATCTTGGCGAGCCGCATGCCGTAAGCTGCGGGTTCTTGATTGCTGCGGGAAACCCGTGGCCTTACGGCACACGGCTCGCCTGAAACACCTCACATGGTTGCGTGAGATGAAACGAACGGCCAACACCTCTTCGCCAGCTTGCCCCGCCGTCATGGACCTTGCGACCGCACCGAGTTTGGTTGCAGGCCGAGCGGCAAAATGACGATTGTGCGGACTGACACGCCGCGCTCGGGCTTGGTGAAGCCGACTGGGTGTGTTGCCCCGCTCACGTTCCCTGCTAGACGATCTCGACGTGCGCAGTGCTTTCGCGTGTCGAGCAAAGGATGCCCCGGCCATGACTGGTTCTGTTCGACTGATTCTGACCCTGCACAATCACCAACCGATCGGCAACTTCGACGGCGTGTTCGAGGCGGCTTACTGCGACAGCTATGCCGCGTTCCTTGAACTGCTGGATGAGTTTCCCGAAGTCCCCGTCGTGCTGCACATCTCGGGCAGCTTGCTCGAATGGCTGACGGAACGGCATCCCGAATACATCGACCGCGTGCGAGGGCTTGTGGCGCGCGGCCAGGTCGAGCTGCTCGGTGGACCGTTCTATGAACCGATCTTGTCGTCGATCCCGCGTCGCGATCGACTCGGCCAGATGAAGGCGTACAAGCGGCATCTCGAACAGACCTTCGCCACGCGCGTGCGTGGCATGTGGGTTCCCGAACGAGTCTGGGAACAGTCGTTCGCGGGCGACATCGCCGAAGCGGGGATCGAATACACGCTGCTCGACGACACCCACTTTCGCAACGCGGGACTGCACGATGACGAACTGCACGGCTACTACCTCACCGAGGAGAGCGGTCGGTTGCTCAAGGTTTTCGCGGGGGGCGAGCGACTGCGATACCTGATCCCGTATGCCGATCCGTATGAGACCATCAACCACTGCCGCAGCATCGCCGAGCGATTCCCGAACGCGGTGCTAATCTTCGGCGACGACGGCGAAAAGTTTGGTGTCTGGCCGGGATCGAAAGACCTCGTTTATCGCGACGGTTGGTTGCGCCGGTTCTTCACCGCACTGCGTGAGAATCGTGACTGGTTGAACGTCACCACCATGTCGGAGACGGTCGATCGCGTCTCGCCGCTGGGCCGCATCTATCTCCCCGACGGCAGCTATCGCGAGATGACCGAGTGGGCGTTGCCGACCGAAAAGCAGACGCACTTCCGCGAGATGATTCGCGGGCAGGAGCAACGTCACGATTGGCATCGCGTGAAGCAGTT
>JAYTXB010001265.1:0-1528 GCA_043743205.1 Schlesneria sp. | reverse complement strand
AAATTAGCCGCAGGGCGCTAGCCCCGGTTAAGCGAAATCGAACCGGGGCTAGCGCCCTGCGGCTGATGTACCACAAGAATCAACACGAATGGCGGAGAGGTGGGGTGGCCCTGCTTGATTGCGACCCGCAGAGATTCTGGATGTGCCACTGCTTCGGAGTCATCTGTTTGGACTGGAGACAAGGGTAACAGGTGTTCGGGGACATGGGTGACACATTCCTCTTACTCTTGAATGGGGGTGGAAGCGACGGAGTGAGCCGGTGCGTTCCGAAGGCGGGGTGGCCCGGACGCAGCTTTGGGCGTTCGGGTCGCAAGGCGACAAGAGGCAACAGTTCTCACATCCCTTGCCTGTCACCAACGTCTGGTGACTTCGTCACCCAGACATCCAAAGCGATGCCTGGGCCACCCGGCGCGTCTTCGCCAAGGTAGCCCTGTCGCTCCGCGACAGGAAGCGAGAACGCACGAGCGACGTCCCTCGTTCATTTGAGGTGATTCGACAGATCGGCACTCCCGGTTGATCTCGCCTCCTGTCGCGGAGCGACAGGGCTACCTTGGCCGGGAAGAGCGGATTCAGACGTGATTCGATAGCCTAGGCCGTTGGCCTAGGCGACGGCCGGGTGGCAATAGCGCACCTCGCATTGAGGAAGCCCCTGAAATGTGAGGCGGCAATCGTGGGCTTCCGCAAAGCCGGTGCGCCCTCACTACACGACCGCAACATGGGAGACCACCCAATGCTGGAGCCACAAATCGTCGAGAAGCCTGCGTTCACGGTTGTGGATTGCGAGCGGGCGTTGATCCACTCGCCGTCGCCGGACGCCAACACGTTGCTGGGGATCGGTTCGCGGTGGAGTGGCTTTGGCGGGCGGATGATGGGGGGAACCGAACGGACTGCGGAGGATGTGGTGATCCGCGAAGTGGCAGGTCGCGCAGCAGCGACTCACGCTGGCCGTTGGATTGGAAGCATCGTTGCGGTCTGTCTGATTGCTGCGTGTGGGCCGACGACATCGAAGCCGCCGAGTGACTTGAAAGCGGGAGCTTTGCAGATCGCAGGCGAGGCGTTCTTTGTGGATCGGGTGGACGAAGTGGGGATCGACTTTCAGCATGAGACGGATCCGCCCGGTTCGTATTTCCTGCCGGAGATTATGGGGTCTGGTTGTGCGCTGTTCGACTTTGATCGCGACGGAGACCTCGATGTTCTGCTCATCAATCTTGGGGGTGGTTACACCCACGGAGCCGTGATGCGGCAAGTCCGGCATCGGCTCTATGAACAGTCAGAGCCAGGCCGGTTCGTCGATGTTTCGGATCGAGCGGGCTTGGTCTCGAACGGCCTCGGGATGGGGGTCGCTGTGGGAGATGCCAACAACGACGGTTGGCCCGATGTGTACCTCACGAGTTACGGCCCCGATCAGTTGTTTCTCAATCAGGGCGACGGTCGTTTCAGCGACGTGACAGCGGCGGCGGGGATCGAGAATCTGCACTGGGGTTCCAGTGCCTGCTTCATCGACTTCGATCGAGACGGATGGCTCGAT
>JAYTXB010001264.1:0-2816 GCA_043743205.1 Schlesneria sp. | reverse complement strand
AAATTAGCGCGGAACGCGCTAGCGTCCGGTTTGCTGAGAACTACGAGAACCGGACGCTAGCGCGTTCCGGCTGATGTGTTCGGTTGCTCTAAAACAAGTGCCATTGGCCGTGAGGCCCCGGACTTTTCGGCGAAGAACCCGGGGCCTCACGGCACCCGGCTCACCTCGATCATCGGATTGTTGCCGCCAGTTGTTGATGCGTCAGTCCGAACTTGGACGCGATGAGACTGCAAAACGCAGCGGCTCTTGAACAGGCTGCGGGCGTGACCGGGGAAAGGTCCGTCGGCCCCTCAACCTTCAACCGTTCCCCTTCAACCCCCTTGAACTGCCTCCGAGCGTGGCTTGGGAAAGGCAAACATGCGCAGGCCGTTCAGGATCACGAGGACCGTGCTTCCCTCGTGTCCCAGCACCGCCAGTGGGAGCGGCAGTGTGGTGACGAGCGTGGTGATGAACAGCACGATCATCACGGTGAAGGCGAGGATCAAGTTCTGTTGGACGATCCGTTGAGTCTGTCGGGCGAGAGCGATCGCGTAGGGGAGCCGCATCAAATCGTCGGCCATCAGCACGACATCCGCCGTCTCCAACGCGACATCGGTTCCGGCTCCTCCCAGTGAGAACCCGACATCGGCTGCGGCGAGCGACGGCGCATCGTTCATGCCGTCGCCAATCATGCCGACTTGTCCGCGTGCGGTGGCTCGATGTCGGGCGGATGCCTTGTCCGTCTGACTCGCTACGGACGGATGAGGCGTCCATCCTACGGGACGAGCGAGGTCCGCCTGCTGTTGTTTGAGTGCATCGAGTCGCTTCAGTTTGTCTTCGGGAAGCAAGCCACCTTCACCGTTCAGACCAAGCTGCTCGGCGATGCGCGCGACGACGGCGGGATGGTCTCCTGAGAGCATTGTGAGCGAGTTCACTCCCAGTCGTCGCAGTTCTTGAATGGCGGCCATCGCCGTCGGTCGCAACGGGTCAGAAACGGCGATCACACCGAGGACACGTGCGTCATCGGCGGCAACAATCAACGTGTGACCGGCCGCTTGCAGCGCGTTCGCGCGCGCGGCCAGTTCGCCATCGCAGGGCGTTCCCAGATCGTCAAACCAACTCTGCTTGCCGACTCGATAGCGTTGGCCGTTCACGACTCCGACGATTCCGTGACCGACGACTTCTTCCACTTGATCTGGAGCAGGCACGGTGAGTCCTCGCGTGCGAGCCGCTTCGACGACGGTGCGTGCGAGCGGATGTTTGGACTGAGATTCCAACGCCGCTGCCGCCATGAGCAACTCCGTTTCAGAGATGCCCGGCGCGGTGAGCAGACTGGTCAGCGCCGGTCGTCCGATCGTCAGTGTGCCGGTCTTGTCGAAGGCCATCGCGCGGAGCGCCGCCGTTCGTTCGAGATGGCTCCCTCCCTTGAACAGCACACCGCCCCGCGCGGCGCTTGCGATGGCGGACAAGATCGCCGCCGGGATCGAGATCACGACCGCACACGGCGACGCCACGACTAGCGCGGTCATTGCGCGTTGAAACGCGACCGAGAACAAATCGCCGAATCCGTATCGGCCGACCAGAAACAGGGCGACCGTCCCCGCCAACACGATCACCGAGTAACGCTGCCCGAACCAGTCGGTGAACTGTTCGGAATCGGCCTTCTCGGACTGAGCCTCTTCGACCAAGTGAACCATCCGCGCGAGAGTCGTCTCACTACCCACGCGCGTGACTTCGATTTGAATCGAGCCGTGCTGGTTCAATGTGCCGGCCAGGACCGCATCACCGACATTCTTCTCGACAGGGATCGACTCCCCCGTCATCGGCGATTGATCGACCGCCGTGCGACCGTCGCGGATCACGCCGTCGGCAGGAATTCGTTCTGACGGACGGACTGCCACACGATCACCGACGACGAGTTCTTCCACGCGAATCGTTCGCTCTGCCCCCTCGCGAATGACGACCGCGTTGTCGGGAGTCAGCTTCATCAGCGAGGCAATCGCGCCGCGCGTCCGTCCCAAGATGAAGTGTTCCAGCGCGTGCGACAGCGAAAACAGGAACAGCAATACCGCTCCCTCGGGCCAGTTCCCCAACAGCGCCGCACCGCACGCGGCGAGAATCATGAGCAGGTCGATGTTCACTCGACCGCGACGCAAATCGGCGAGCGCCTCCCACAGCGTGCGGACTCCGCCCGCAATGAACGACACGAGGTACGCGAGCAGCACGAACCACGGCAGCGTTAAGACCGCCGTTGCACTCACAGAGCCGGTCGCGGCGACATCACCAGACCACGTGTGCAGTACCAGCCCCGCGATCAAACCGGCCAGACAAAGGGCCGACTCGACGAAGCCGTGCCACGCAGGAACATCCGGACTGACGCCGTGCCCACAACAGGGACCACTCACCGACGGCGAACTCGTAGACCTCGAGCAATCGTGGTCGATTCCGCACTCATGATCGTGGTCGTGTGGGCCGGTCATGAGTGAGTGAACTTTCGCGCCATCAAATCAGGCAGCACGCCGCGCGGGGGCATTGAGCGGGACGGCCGGTTCATCGAAGTTCCAAGTCTTGCGAACAGTGTAGTTCGTCTGGTTCTGTGCGGCGAAGTAAATCCGCGAACACAACTCCCCCAGCATCCCGAAGAACAGGAACTGCACGCCCATCATGATGGACATTGCTGTCAGGAGGAGCAGGGGGTTGCCAGTCATATCAACTCCACCGCTCAGCTTCATCCATGCGGTCGCTGCTCCCGAGAGCAAGGCGACGACAAAACTGAGCAGGCCGATCGAACCGAACAGCTTCATCGGGCTGACGACGTACTGGATGAAGTACTTCAC
>JAYTXB010001263.1:0-8273 GCA_043743205.1 Schlesneria sp. | reverse complement strand
CGCAACGTGCGTCATCGAGGTCCGCGACGGTCACGTCACCAACTACGGCGGCGGCTATGATGCCTATCTCTACGCGGTCAACAAGGAAATCGATGACGGCGAGCGAGAGCAGCAAGCCGCCAAAATGAGCAAGGCTCCGCCCGAAATGACCAAGGCCTCCGCAGCCAAGTCGGCCGGAGTCGTCGCCCGTGCCGCGCGCCGTGACGAACGAGCCATCCGCAAGGAACTCTCGACGATCGAGAAAACGATCGCCCGTCTCGACGATCAGAAAAAGCAGTCCAACAACCTGTTGATGAACTGCTCCGACGCTAAAGAGGCCCTGCGTCTCCACGACGAAGTGACCGCTCTCACGACACAACTCGACGCCGCCGAAGTACGCTGGTGCGAACTGCAGGCGGAGATGGAAGCGGCGGAGTGACGTGCCACGCTGAACGAACGGTGAACTCGCGTCATCGACTGTCGTCTCTCATCACTCGTGACTATGCTGACGCGACAACACGTTTCACCCGAGGAGAAGCTTCATGAATGCGTTCGTTCGCTGGTCCTGCCTGTTGGTGTTGGGGGCCGTCTCGTCATCGTTCAGTCTCGCGGAAGAAGCCGCTCCAACGGGCGATCCTTCGATTCTTCCGGCCGGTGCCAAACTGGAACGACTGTGGAATGAGGGGGAGTTCACCGAAGGCGTGGCTGTCTCGCAGGAGGGCCTCGTCTACTTCAGTGACATCGCCATCGAAGCCAAGAATCCCGGCCGGATCATGAAGTTCGATCCGGCCTCGGGAAAGACAACGGTTCATGTTGCCGACAGCGGGCAGAGCAACGGCCTCTTCTTCGACGCGAAGGGTCGGCTGCTGGCCGTGTGCGGCGCGAACATCGGCCTGCGGGCGCTGTGCGAAGTGACGGCTGACGGCAAAATGAAAGTGATCGCTGACAAGTTTGAGGGGCAGCGGTTCAATGCTCCCAACGATCTCGTGGTCCATCCGCGCGGCTGGGTCTACTTCAGCGATCCGCACTACGTCGGCAAGGAGCCGCTCGAACTGGACCACATGTCCGTCTATCGCGTCGATCCCGATGGCAAGGTTCATCGCGCGACGACCGACATTCAGAAACCGAACGGCGTGATTCTGTCGCCCGATGCGAAGACACTCTACGTCGCCGAAACCAACAACGGGGCGACGGGCCTCGAACCGGCGGGGACGAAGACGACGCAAGGCCGCATGACGCTGAACGCCTTCCCGATCCAGGACGACGGTTCGCTCGGGCCGAAGCGAGTCGTGGTCGATTTCGGCGCGGGAGTCGGCACCGACGGAATGACGACCGACACGCAAGGCCGCATCTACTGCGCAGTCCGCAAGGACGAGCGTCACGGGATCGTAGTCTTCTCGCCCGAGGGCAAAGAGCTGGCCTACATCCCGACCGAGCCGCTTCCGACCAACTGCACGTTCGGCAAGGGAGCCGACGCGAAGACGCTGTACGTCACGGCGGGGCAGGGGCTGTACCGAATCAAGCTCAACACAACGGGCTATCATCCGGAACTGAAGTGACCTTTGGAGTGCGGGGATTCATCGCCGCTTTCCTTTCTTTCGATGGCATCCGTTTTCCAAACCCAACGGCAACATTCGACGGCCTTCCCGCAACGAGAGACGCGACGAGAAAGAAAAGCGGCAATCAATTGCCGCACTCCAAATGAAGAAAGCTGCTCATGTCCGACCCCAAGTCGTTTGATCCCTACGCTCTGCCCGAAAGTGAGATTCAGGAGCCGCCTGTTTCACTGTGGTCGGCCCTGAAGAAGATCGGGCCGGGGATCATTCTCGCCGGGACTATCGTCGGTTCGGGAGAGTTGCTGCTGACGACATCGCTCGGGGCGCAGCATGGCTTCATGCTGTTGTGGCTGATCCTGTTTAGCTGCGTCATCAAGGTCTTCGTGCAGACGGAACTCGGCCGCTATGCGATTTCCTCGGGCAAGCCGACTCTGGGCGCGATCAACGAACTGCCCGGTCTGAGGCTGGGTGCCCACTGGCTGACGTGGTGGTGGCTGGTCATGATGCTTTCGACGATGTTCCAACTCGGAGCGATGACGGGGACGATCGGGCAGGCTCTCAATCTGACGTTTCCGTTTCTGTCGAAGGGTCTCGTCGGCGGACTGGAGTCGGCCTTGCCGAGTCTCTCGGCCGCGATCCGTGAGCGTCCCGAATATCCGTGGGCGGTACTGACGTGTCTCACCACCATCGCGCTGTTGTGGCGCGGCGACTATCGGCGGATCGAGATTGTCACAACGGCGCTCGTCGTCGGCGTGACACTGCTCACCGTGTCGGCCGCGCTGGCGTTGCCCTTCACGACGTATCCGATTCAATGGAACGAAGTCGGGCAGGGACTGCTGTTCGGATTGCCGCCCGATTTCGCGGTGGCGTTCGGTGTCTTCGGCATCACGGGAGTCGGCGCGGCGGAACTCTTCTATTACCCATACTGGTGCCTGGAGAAGGGCTACGCGCGGTATGCGGGCAAACGCGACGACAGTGAAGCGTGGGCTAGGCGTGCTCGCGGTTGGGTGCGAGTCATGCACCTTGATGCGTGGGTGAGCATGGTCGTGTTCACGGTCTCAACGGTGGCGTTTTACTTCATGGGAGCCGCCGTCCTGCATCCGCAGGGCCTGCGTCCCGAGAAGAAGGACATGATCGAAACGCTGTCGCGGATGTTCATCGACACGTTCGGCGGGTGGACTCAGTTGGTCTTCCTGATCGGCGCGGCGGCGGTGTTGTTCAAGACGCTGTACTTGTCGAGTGCCGGGAATGGTCGTCTGGTCGCCGACTTCCTGAGCCTCGGCGGATTCGCGAAGTACGACAAACCGTCCGACCGCGCCCGCATGATCCATTACATCTCAATCCTGATCCCGGTCATCGCCCTCAGCCTGTTCCTGGCCTTCAAGGAACCGAAGTGGATGGTCGTCGTCGGCGGCTTCGGTCAGGCGCTGACTCTCCCCATGATCTCAGCCGCCACAATCTACTTCCGCTACAAGAAGCTCGACCGCCGCCTGACGCCATCGTTGATCTTGGACATCTGCCTGTGGCTCGCCCTCGTCTCAATCACGCTCGTCGCGGCGTATGCGATGCGCGACCAGATCATGAAGCTGCTGGCCGAACCACAGAAGGCGACGACGGCTCCTGTTGGGAAGTGAGACGTGGAGGATGGAAACTCTTGCCCGTCCGTGCTTGCTCTTCGCGCGGGGAGAATTGACCGGCGTCGTGAACTGCAAATGCGAGTCATGGAATGCCTCACCTACGTAGCTCGGGCATTCCATGACCGAGATTCTCTTGATGTCCGCGGATTGTGGCAGAGTGGCCGGTGCTGGACCGAAGGGAAGCACCGGGTCTTCGCGAAACGCTCCAGACCCGGCCACCCTGCCGACCAGCAGAAGGTGGGCACTACAAGGCTGATCCGCCGCTCGAAACGACTGCCTTGTTCGGCGATTTGGGTTGCCATACGGGCCTCCCTTCGTCCCGTTGCCGACGCTTGGCATCTGCCGAAATTCGGTGGATGTCGTAGTCAAACCGCACTGCGATCTGACGACGGATCTCGTGTATCTCATCGATAATGGGATCAACTTGAAAATTCGCTGTCGTACTCATCGAGCATATCCTTCGGCGTGCAGATTACTGGAAAAGGGAGGCCATAGTCGTCCAGGGTGCGAAAAACGCGAGGTAGAATCATCGGGTTTGCGATGTGCTTGCAATTCCAAGTCAGCAAATAGTCGATTCGGTAAACGGCTGCGCAGGCAATATGCAGAGCATCGACCAGCGCATCCGCAGGCAGTATCGCACGCGAGATGATCTCGGCGGCAAGCTGGTCGATTTCATCAGAAAGCGGCAGAAGTGGAATGCCAGCCAGTCGCTGCATGCGTTCGTTGGCGAACGCGACGTTTCCGACGTTCGCCTCGTCAAGAACGTATTGTGCTGTGACAAGTTCGTAACGATCGCGATACCGTTCCCACCAACGAAGCGTTGCCAGTTGGCAGCGGATCGATTCCGGTGCTGCGGCGGGATTCTGCCGCAGAAAGCTCACAATCGATGTCTCGATATAGACAGTCTGCATGAATGGTTTTCGCTACCGAATTTGAATTCGTTTGCAGGGATGGCTTGCCTCGAACAGAGGGCCGCAGTTTCAAGAAACCTTGTTGTACGTGTGAGACTCCATATTGATCGAAGCTCGACTTGAGGTTTCTTGTGCTTCGCCCCCAGCGTGAACCAAGCTGGGCCGCCCCGCCGGTAATAGAAGCCCGGATGCCGCCTCTCGTTCGCGGACGCCTTCGAGAAATCTGTGGATGTCACCCCCGGCGTCTGCGAGCAATTTGTCACGGGCGGCGTACAGTTCTTCGAGAATGGGATTAGTTGTCATCGTCAGTGTTCCCCAAAAACTCTGCGGCTGTCTCACTCAAAAGCTGAACCACCACTGGGGTCCATCGGTAAGCTTTTCGATTGGCCGACTTTACTCAAAAACGCTTCAATACCAGACAAAAGAATTTCTCTCGATCGAATTCGGCCATTGCACTTGTCTGCCCACGTTCGCCCAGGATGCACCACATCCCAATCGGATTTTGATTGTTCATAACGTCCTTTGCCGGGGTCGTGGTTGCCAAAGCCGTCGAGGAAGCTATTCCAGAGTGGCTTCTTCCATTTGATAACTGCGGCCTCAAGCGTTCCGATCATGTCGGAGCTTGTGCCATCAAAAATCATAAAGCGACAGGAAAAGTCTTCTATCGCAAGGCTGTGTACTTTCTTTATGCTGTTTGAGTGTTGGTTTAGGCGAGAGTAAAGCTCTGGCGAAGGCTTGTCATCGGTCTGATCAGCCCTCGACTGCCTCCATCCTTTGGGTACCGCCTTGCCCAAGTAGATTGGAAAGTCATAGGACAGACGGTTCAGCTCCGCGTATTTTGAATATGGGTCAGCTTGCCCAGTGTAGTAAAGAGCATAAATCCCACTGCCATGAAATTTCTCAGGTGGCGGCAGCGGATGGACAGGTGTGCCATTGAAGAATCGTATAGCGTCTTTCACAAGCTCGACGAACGCATCATTCTTATAAACATGCTTCGCGCGATCAAAAGGCTCCTTCGTTGGAGCTGATGCATTTTTAGCCATTGACCGCGACTTTCCGGCATGACATGAGTCGATGCAGTTCTTTGGCCACTACTTCACACATTTGCACCGGAACGGCATTTCCCAGTTGTCTCATCGATTCCGTCCATGACCCTTGGAATGTCCAATCGTCGGGAAACGTCTGAATGCGTGCACACTCACGAACGCTGAAGTAACGAACGCTTCCATCTTCAAAACGAAGTGTATTCTCACCACCCGGTACGCCGTGATCACCTGCTTTCAACGCCTTAGCGGGCTCGTCATATTGGCTACCCGTATGACCTGCATATGACCGCGCTCCTGGATTGCAGAAGTGATTGGCAAACTTCGAGCATGACTCCCCTGGAGCTATTTCGGGCAAGTCTGAAATGGCGTCGCGAACTGTCCGCCATGCAGGAAGGAGCATCCCAGGGAAAAGTGAGCGCAGGTTGCCAACTCGGTTTTTGAGACGAATTGGAACAGGCAGCCTCTGTTTCTTCGTGATTTCATGGCGTTCCCAGTAATCTCCTGTCACCCACATGTCATAAAGCAGACCATCTTGCTCGTGAGTCTGCTGAGGAAAAGAAAACTGGAGCTTGAGGTCAGACCGTATACCGACGATGAGAACACGATGTCGATGTTGTGGAACGCCATAATCTGCTGCGTTCATCAACTGGTAAATGACGTTGTACTTCAGGCCAGTCTCGCTGCCTTTTGTGACAGCTTTTTCAAGGCGCGCCAAGTGGTCAATCCACTCCTCGTCGCCATTGCGAGTCATTTCTGGGTAGGTGAGCTGATGGATAATGTACTGGTAGTAATTGGCGAAGTTGTCGCGAAGGAGACCCTTGACGTTTTCTAAAATAAACGCTTTTGGCGCTATCTCACGAACAGCCCGAATTGCATGCGGAAACATGTTTCGACTGTCGTCCATACCAACATGTTTGCCACCGATGGAAAACGGCTGACAAGGAGGACCACCGGACACGAGGTCGATTTCCCCTGCGTACTCGCCGAAGTCAAAGCAGCTGATATCGCCCTCGACGATTCGTGCATCCTTTAGCTGGACAAGCCCATCCGCTTGGTTCTGGCGCAATGTCGCACAGGCATTGGAATTCCACTCCAATACAGCTTCGTGATGAAATTCGGCGTTGGCGGTCGCTAAAGCAAGTCCCCCTGCTCCAGCAAAAAGTTCAATTGATTTCATGGTTGGATTGTAACCGCAAACGCCAAAGTAAGTAATCGATCTGTGTCACTCTGCTGAAGGTTGACTGTCCCCCGCGTTGGCAATTCTCCACACTGGACAGCCGTCCGCGATTTGGGACATTTTCTGCACTTTCCACCAGAGTGTACTCCGACGGTTCCCCGTTTCCATCCAAATTCAGCTCGCGTCACGCGGCTACTTATCCTGTCCACGCAGGCAAGAACCGATGCGATAACTCTGTGAGATTCCTCGTTGCTGTTGTTGGTCGTTCCCGTTGCTTTGTAGACTTTGGTTCCTCTGGAAAGGAACGGGTGCGAATGTCGAAGCGTGTGGTGTTGGCGATGAGTGGTGGGGTGGATAGCTCGGCCTCGGCGGTGCTGCTCAAGCGGCAGGGCTATGAGGTGATCGGGCTGTTCATGCGCTCGGGCGAGACCGAGAAGGAGACGGCTTGTCGGATTGAGGCGAAGAGCGGCGCGAAAGCGGCGGAGGAAGAGAAGAGAAGCCCCCTCACCCTAACCCTCTCCCCGCAAAGCCGGGGCGAGGGGACAAAGCCGAAGACTTCGCAACACGTCGCTGTTGACCATCAACCTTCGACCCTCAACCCTCAACCGCTTCTCCCCATCATCGGGCTGAAGCCTCACAAGCAGGGGTGCTGTTCGGCTTCGGATGCGGCTGATGCGCGGCGGGTGGCTGATGTGCTCGACATTCCGTTTCATGCCCTCAACTTTGCGGACGCCTTCGGGCGGATCAAGGACTACTTCGTCGATGAGTATCTGGCGGGGCGGACTCCGAATCCGTGCGTGATGTGCAACAACTGGTTGAAGTTCGGCAAGCTGTGGGACTTCGCGGTCAGTGTCGGCGCGGACCACATCGCGACGGGGCACTACGCGCGGATTCAAGATGTTGACGGCCAGCCCGCGCTGGTGCGAGGCCGCGACCGGACGAAGGATCAGAGTTACGTGCTGGCCGGGATCAACAAGCACATCCTCGACCGAATCCTCTTTCCGGTGGGAGACTTTCTCAAACCGGAGATTCGCGAACTGGCGGGCGAAGCGGGACTGCGAGTGGCGACGAAGCCCGATAGTCAGGAGATCTGTTTCATCCCCGACAACGACTACGTGGGGTTCCTCGACCGGTATCGAGGCCGCCCCGATTTGTCGGGCGAGTTCGTCGATCCGGCTGGCAAGGTGTTGGGTCGGCACAGCGGGTTCGATCAGTTCACGATCGGTCAGCGCAAGGGACTCGGCATCACGTTTGGTGAGCCTCGATTTGTGATCCGCATCGATCCCGAATCGCGCCGCGTCGTGCTGGGGACTCATGACGATCTGGCCTGTCGTGAATTGGAAGGTCACAAGGTGAGTTGGCTCGTGGATGATGTCGCCTCATCGTTCGAGTGCCTCGCGCAGATCCGATACCAACACACGGCGGCCCTCGCGCGAGTCGAGGTTCGCGGTGATGAAGTCACCGTGCGATTCGAGCAGCCTCAGTTTGGAGTCGCTCCCGGTCAGGCGCTGGTGCTCTACGACGGAGACCGCGTGCTGGGAGGGGGCTGGATTCGGCAAGGCTCGCCGATCCGCGCGGCAGAATCGCTCGCAACTTCAGATTGAGGCGACCGGGCAAGTTGAGCAACTCGCTTTCTCTCGCGACGACCTGACGATTTTCTTACAAACCGGCTTCGGCTGTTGACGATTGACCAATCAGCCGATGAGACTTCGACCGTGCCGGTTGGGTTGGGTTTCCGGCGCGGGTGTTCGACCGGGTTCTGTCGTTTATCCCTCACGCAGCCAAAGATGAGACACTGGCGAGCCGCATGCCGTCAGGCTGCGGGTTCTTGATCGCCGCAGGAAACCCGTGGCCTCACGGCACACGGCTCGCTTAGGCGAGCGGCAGGAGTTCGCATACCAACCGTAGACCGGACGCCTACGTCCGGTCGGCTCAAACAGACCGGACGAAGGCGTCCGGTCTACGGT
>JAYTXB010001262.1:0-11872 GCA_043743205.1 Schlesneria sp. | reverse complement strand
AACAGTACCGGCGTTGAAGGTCATATTTCCTACACCGGAGTGCCAAGCCCCAAATACCTGAACGCAAACGCATTCCTGATCGAGCGACTGAAGAAGTAGGTAATGGGGCTGTGGGGCGGACAAGATTGGCCGCCGCGTCGTTTTGAGAGGCAGGATTTTCCGTGCTACTAAACTGACCCACGACCAAGCAGCAGGAATGTTCTTAGACACCGTGGCATCCGATTGAAAAAATGGGCTGCCCTGATGATTGGCTGGAGAGAGACATTGTGATTGAACGAACGTGGCGATGGACATTTCTGGCGGGCTGCGTGGTCCTTGGCACTCTGGGATCGTGGGCCTCGGCGGCCGATCTGTTCCAAGAACGAGTTGAGCCGTTTGCCAAGAAGTACTGCAACGAGTGTCACAACAAGCGGCTGGCGAAGGGTGAACTGGATCTCACGCGATACGCTGGGGATCGTGATGTCACAAACGATTTTCGCCACTGGAACAACATCGTCGAATTCATCCGCGACGGCGAGATGCCGCCGGAGGACAAGCCGCAACCGACGCTCGAAGAACGCAACGCGGTCGTTGCGGCGATTGAAACCATCTTGTTGTCGGAGGCGAAGAAGCATGCGGGAGATCCAGGCATTGTCCTACCACGGCGACTGTCAAACACCGAATACGATTTGTCGATCCGCGATCTGACCGGTGTGGACATTCGGCCGACGGCAGAGTTTCCCGCCGATCCGGCTGGTGGTGAGGGGTTTGATAACACAGGCGAAGCTCTGGGAATGACACCTAGTCTTTTGACCAAGTACTTGGGCGCGGCTCAGTTCGTCTCCGAGCATCTTGTGCTCAAACCGCGGGGGATCGCATTTTCACCGTTTCCTGTCACGTCGTACAACGAACGCAAGAAGCTCACCGAGCAGGCCGTCATCAATTTCTATCGGGATCACGACGTGCGGATCATTGAGTATCTGGAGTCGGCGTGGCGGTATCGATATCGCAGCGATGTGGATCGCGGACTGAATGTCGAG
The DNA here is from genome assembly GCA_043743205.1 of Schlesneria sp. Taxonomy (GTDB): domain Bacteria; phylum Planctomycetota; class Planctomycetia; order Planctomycetales; family Planctomycetaceae; genus Schlesneria. Next base: position 10,853 of record JAYTXB010001262.1, on the reverse strand, counting down.
GTATGGGCTCAGCGACGCGGACAGAGCGGAAAGTACCTCGCGCTGGTCTTGAAGGCATTCGACGATGCGAAAACTGGCCGTGGCTATTTGAAGCAAGTTGGGGCGAAGTGGGAGTCATTGCCGCCGCCACAAAATGACAAAGAATTGCCGACCGAGTTAAGAGAGCTGGAGCAATTCGTGTCCTTCGTTCGAGCGCGACTGTCGCCGAAGGAACCACCGCTCATCAACTCGAACGGCGGGAATTGGCCCATTGGACACCTCGCGATGCGAGCCAAATTCGCAGCGGGTCGTGACAAGTTCGATCCCGGAGCATTCAAGTCGCGACAGTTGCTCAGGCCGGGGCGGCTACCAGTTAAGAAAGGCGACACTCCGCCGGCCACGACGCTGTTCCTGCGAGTGGAACCCGCGATGGAGAGCACACCCGGCGTGGTCGTGCTTCGGCGTCTCGTGTTCAGCAAGTCCGACAATCTGCCGCACAACAACAAAGACATCGAAGACCAAGCCGTGGAAACGTTGCGGGCCGTGCTGGAACGCACGAGTCCCGATGTCGCGCAGCGGCTTGGTTTCGGAAAGCATCCCCAAGGCTGCGAACTCGATGCCGATGCGCTGGCCATCCTGGCACCCGCGACGATTGAGATTCCTCTGGGCCCATCGGCGGTCGCGGCGGTGCAGGAGAAGCAGTTGCTCATCGAATGCGAACTCGACACGAAGGCGAGCCCGGAGTCGGCCGTTTACGTGCAACACGCCGTTGGAAAATTCCCGGACGAGCGGGCCGGCACGAATGTCGAATTGCTGCTGCGGCCCGAGAGCCAACTGGTGAACGATCTCGCCGCATCGAACGAACGATTCTGTCAGGCGTTTCCGAATCGCTTCTACTACGTCGATGCGAATCGCGGCCTAGCTGCCGGCTTCCACTTGGTGGAAGGATTCTTCCGGGACGATCAGCCGCTCGTCGAAAAGGTCTTGAGCGAAGCGGAACGAAAGGAACTGGATCGGCTGTGGAATGAACTCGACTTTGTCACGGAAAGTGTTGAAACGTTGCTCCGTGGATTTGTCTGGTTTGAGCGTGCAGAGCGTCATGTACTGCACGACAAGCGATTCGACTTTCTCCGATCCGAGGACCCTCTGTTGGTCGAAGAAGAATTGCTCTCGAAGTTCGAACGCCATTACCTGGAAAAGATGGGAGTCAAACTGGCGGAGGGAACGATCGAGCCAGAGCAGTCGAATTCGCAGTTCGACCTGATCCACGGCTTCTTCCAACAAACTCGCGCCGGCTTGGCCAACTACCAGCAGACTCTGAAGCAGGCCGAACCGGTGGCACTCGACGATTTGGAGCAGCTGGCTCAACGGGCATTTTGCCGACCATTGCGGCCCGATGAAAAACAGTCGTTCCGTAATCTCTACCAACGACTGCGGAAGCAAGGGCAGAGCGTTGAGGACTCGCTGCGTGGTGTGTTCACGGCGGTGCTGATGTCGCCCGATTTCTTCTACCGTATTGCGGAAGCGGCGGAGGGCAGCAACGTCTATGCGATTTCGAACGAGGCGCTCGCACGTCGGCTCAGTTACTTCCTCTGGTCTTCGCTGCCAGACGATGAGCTGCTCGCGGTGGCTCGATCCGGCAAGCTCACCGACGAAGCCGTCCTGCGCACGCAGTTGGAGCGGATGCGCAAGAATTCCAAAATCGAAGCATTCGCTCGCGAGTTCTTCGGCCAGTGGTTGCGTTACCGGGATTACTTGTCCAAGGATCCGATTCCGCCCGGAACATTCCCCGGCTACGACACCGCATTGCGGCAGTCCATGTTTGAGGAACCGACAAAGCTGATCACGCACTTGATTCAGTACGATGAGCCAGTCCGCGAACTACTGCACGGCGACGTGACCTTCGTCAACGAACCGCTCGCCAAGTACTACGGCGGTTCCATCGAGAATCAGTTCCGCCGCTTGTTCAACGAGCGCGCTGCGGACCTACGGAGCCAAGGTCAACCTCGCAACGTGCAAGACGAATGGTTCCGAGTCGAAGGCATGCGGAGCATCGGACGTGGCGGCTTGTTTGGCATGCCGGTGATCCTGGCAAAAAATTCCGTCGGACAACGGACCAGCCCGGTGAAGCGCGGCTTCTGGGTAGTGCATCATCTGCTTGGCCAACACTTCCCACCGCCGCCTGCCGATGTGCCGGAGTTGCCTAAGACGGAGAAGGAAGCCTCCAAAACTCTTCGCGAACTGCTGGCCGACCACACCGCCAACCGACAATGCGCGATGTGCCACGTTCACTTCGATGGCCTGGGCCTGACGATGGAAGGTTTCGATGCCGTCGGTCGGTCGCGAGTCAAAGATCTTGCGGGTCGAGCCATTCTGGCCACTGGCCCGCTCCCTGGCGGCCACACGGCCGAGGGGATTTCCGGTCTCATTGACTACGTCGAAATGCACCGCGCGCACGACTTTGAACGCACCTTGTGCCGCAAATTTCTGGGTTACGCCCTTGGCCGGTCGGTCATTCTGTCAGACCAGCCGCTGCTTCAGGAAATGCAAAAGAGACTCAGAGCAGAAGGACGATTTTCTGTTCTGTTCGAGACCGTTGTGCTGAGTCCGCAATTCCGCCAGCAACGCGGTCGAGACTATGCGGTGGCAAGTCCGTAAGAGCTTCGACGTTTTCCACTTCGCAACCCGTTTGAAACGCCGATACACTGCGGCCCCACCTGTTTCACCCTGCCTGGAGATGACAATGAGTTCACCGTTGTTCTCGCGTCGTGTGGTCTTGAAGGGTTTGGGCACAACGGTTGCTTTGCCGTGGCTCGAATCGTTCCGTGCGGCCGCGTCAGAACGAACGGAAAACTCGCCGCCGAAACGATTCGCCTTCCTCTTCTTTGGCGACGGCATCCATCCGGACGAATGGTGGTCCAAGGGGAACGGCTCGGAACTTGAACTCGGTCCGGCATTCGCGTCTCTGAAACCCGTGAAGGAGAAAGTGAATTTCATTCACGGCCTCCGTCATCCGGGTGGAGTCTGCGACGGACACGCAAAGGGTGCAGCCGGAATTCTGAGTGGCATTCATCCGAACGGCGGTCGCGACATCCGAGCGGCCGCCAGCCTGGACCAAGTCTTGGCCAAGCGCGTCGGCGATGAGACGCCTCTGCCAAGTTTGGTCTTGGCCTGCGAACGTCCGATTAGCGGATTCCACGAGTCCGGCTATTCAATGATGTACGCGTCGCACGTCTCTTGGAGTTCGCCCGTATCTCCCGTGCCAGCGGAACTCTATCCTTCGCTCGCGTTCGACAGCCTGTTTGAATGCAAAGGGAGCAGCACGCATGCGAGTGTCCTCGACCTTGTTCGCGAGCAGCTCGGCGACGTGACCCGAAAGGTCTCAAGCTCCGGTCGAGCTAGGATCGACGAATATGCGAACAGCGTTCGCGAAGTCGAAGGTCGATTGAAGCGATTGCAGGCGGATGACAAAGACGCGGCCAACGACGCAATCAAAGCCAAGCGGCCCCCGAATGGTTTGCCCAACCAGCTCGACGCACACGCTCGTCTGATGTGCGACATCATCGCCATGGCGTTTCAAACCGACCGCACGCGCCTCGTGACCATGCTGCTCACAAACAATCTGTCAGGCCAGGTCTATCCCTTCCTCGGTCTGCGAGACGATCATCACAGCTTCTCACACAGTTGGCAGGGAAAGGAATTCGCGTCGATCTCACGCTTCTGGGTCGAACAGTACGCGTACCTGGTCAACAAACTGGAGGCCACGCAAGAGGGAGATGGCACGGTGCTCGACAATTCGTGCATCATGCTGGCCAATGAACAATGGACAGCCCACAACGCTGAACGAGCACCGCTGTTGATGGCTGGTGGCCTCGGTGGTTCGTTCGCCACGGGACGCACCTTGGACTTTGAAAAGAGCCAGAACCGCAAGTTTTCGAGCCTGCTCATGACGGTTGCCGGCCACATGAGCCTCAAGCTCGACAAGTTTGGCGACTCAATGCAAGCCTTGGATATTTAAGGATTGCGAAGCTCCGCGCGGGCAAGTCGGCAATCTCTCCATTAACGGCTTGCTCCGTTCGGTCAATTGATGCGGTAATGGGAAATTGTTTGAAGGACTGAACTACGGGCCGGTTCCAACATCAGAACTGTGCTCCGAATCGAGTAGATGAGCAGCTTCAAGCCGGAAGCAGTTCTCCGGTGATGCCAGTCAGTGTGCCAAGACAAGCGTTCACGCCCCTCAGAGTGATTCGTTGAAGCAGCGCCAGCGCATCTCAGGCGATAGTCCCATGCCAAGTGCCGCCAAGTACCCGAATTGCACAAGACCAGTCGTGACCGCGAATCACAGGCATGTAGCCCCATTCTGACGTAGGACCATTGCCGATCCGCGCAAAACTCGTGAAGTTGTTCTGGTTCGGCGGCCGGTAAGTCGGGTGATTCAAAAGGCCGAAGTTCAACGATAAACTCGGCAGGTCACTGAAGCATCCGGCGGAGGATTTGGCGATGAAATCTACGCTCAAGTTTACGGCTTTAGTCGTCTTAGGTTGGTTGATCCAGGTCGCCGCAGCGGAGAATCCGACGCTGCCCCCTGGTGTGTGGAAGAACGTCACGCCATCGACCGTCACGACGAGCTTCAAGGACCACGTGTTCTGCCAGGGTGCCGCCATCGACCCCAGGAACCCGACGACGCTCTACCTGTGCATCTGCGCCTACGACGCGACAAAGGGCGGGTTGTTCAAAACGACCGATTCCGGCTCGACATGGAAGAAGATTGGCCAGCTCGACGAACCACTCCACGTCGCGATCAACTCGAACGACTCGAACGACTCGAAGCACCTGTACTGCGTCGATGGCGTTCGCGGCAATACGCTGGGCTTCTGGGTGTCGAAGGATGGCGGTGAGACGTGGACGATGCCGGATGGGTTCAAGATGGCGACGGAGAAGCCTGTCGGCACGCGCGACCTGTACTCCCTCGCGATCGACCCCACCGACTTCAAGCACGTCCTAGTGACGTTCCACTCCCCTTGGGCGGACGGCAAGAACTGCGGCGTACTCGAAAGCAAGGACGGCGGTGACTCATGGACCACGCACGCTCCGCCGCCGACGCTCAAGGGCGGCTATGGCATGGCGGTGTTCTTCCTGTTCGACCCGGCGAAGAAAATCGGCGACAAGGATACGTGGCTGTTCACGGCGCAAGAAGGCGGTTTCTTTAGAACACGCGATGGCGGAAAGACATGGGAAAACGTCTACGAACATTCCATGACCCACGGTGGCAACCAACTCTATCGCGCGAAGGACGGAACGCTCTACTCCGGCGGATACCAGTACCCGGCACGGAGCATCGACAACGGCTCGACGTGGGAGCAGGTCAAGAAGGGGCTCACGTATAGTTGGTATATGGGCATCTGCGGGGACGGCGAGAACATCTACACCGCCTGCACGAACAGGGATCAGCCCTTCTTCATCTCGCCGGAGAAAGACGGCCTCACCTGGAAGCCGCTCAACGACCAGAAGTTCTCGGCCGTCCCGTTTGAAATGGCCTACGACCCAGTCAACAAGATCCTCTTCGCGGCCAGTTGGGAAGAAGGGTTGCTGGCGATCAAACTTGGAGCGGACAAAGTAAGTGCCGGGCCCTGCCGAGGTCAAGTAGTGCGAGGAACAGCGGTATGCAGGCTAATGAAAGAAATATGTCAGGCCGCTACTGTTTCGCCCATCCAAGTATTAGCGGCCCCGAAATTCCAGAGTTCCTTCGGATCATTCTTGATATCGAACTCCATGGAATCGTGCAAAAAGGAGCCGATGTGCCAACCGATCGCAAGAGCCCCCCCCTTCTACCGACACAAGCATGAACCGTGTCTGTGAAGAAGCCCGTGTGGTCAAAGAAACTCAGCCGTGCGATAGGTTGTTTTGTCGATCGAGATTTGAAGCATGACGAAGCTGACAACTGAGTCGATTGGTGTTTCGAATCTGGCGACTTTCGACATCGGCGGACGATTTCACCGTGATTTTTCAGTGTCAGCGCACAGTGGTGGCATGATGTATTGAGCACGATGATTGAAGCAGAGGCCGATCTCAGACGAGTTCGGCCTCAAGCAGCGCGGCGATGGTAATAACGCAGGAGACCACCGAGTCGCTCACGGCACTTGATGTCACCGGTGGTCTGGCCAACTCCGCCGCCGGGATCAATCAGTTCGTTGCCGAGTCCTTGATGGTTGCGCTCGCCGTGATCGTGTGAGGTGTACCCCAGCGTTCAGGCTGCCCTCCGCTCGAATGCCTTCATCAGTCCGCCAACATACGAACGGACGATGATCTGGTCACGGTCCAGCTTGGGAACCTTGTCGGGGACGCATGGACCGGCGGGAGATGGCTTCGTTCGGTGTGGGAGCGGATCGTGTTGTAGTAGGCCATCCACTCGCCCACGATGTGATCCAGGTGCTTCTGGCCGAACACGATGAACTTGAACAGGCACTCGTGTTTGATCGTCTGAATGAACCTCTCGACGCGGCCGCTCAAGTTCGGGGACGCCACCGGCAACGCATTGGTTCGGATGTCCTTCTTCTTGAGCGTGGCCACAAACTCCTTGGTGAACTTCGTGTCCAGATCGTGCATCACAATCGAAGGCTTTTCCTTCCGTGTTGCTCTCCGCTCGATGAACGCTTCTGTTTGTTTCGTGAACCACGATGAATTCGGCCGTGTCGTCGAGGACGACACGATGACCTCCCGCATCTTCATGCACAGAAATGCCATCAGATACAGGTTGCGAATGCCGCGAGCAGTGACCGCCTTCACCGAGAAGAAATCGACCGCCCACAGTGTCTCGCCGTGGCGTGTAACGAAGTTCTCCCAATTTTCCGACGTGCGTCCGGACCGGGCTTGATCCCTTCCTCCTTGAGGATGTTCCGCACAGTCTGCCGACTGATTTTCTTGATTCCCAGTTTCCTGAGTCCCCCGTGATCCGCGTGTAGCCATAGCCCGCGGTCTTGGCGATCTCGATGGCCGGTTCTCGAATCCTGCGAGGCTTCCGCTATCCCCTTTCGGATTGGTCTTTTTCTTGCCGCCGCTCTCTTCACGACACCAACGGTAGAACGTGGCGGCAGGGACGATAGTGATCAACTCTTCGATAGCCCGTCCGAGCGTCTTGCCGAACTCCAACAGTCGCTGGCGTTCATCCGGCTTGGTGTGAATCTCACCCGGCGTGCTGTTCGATTTGGCAATCAAACTCGAAGAGACGACGAGACTGCCAGTCGATGTGCAGCACGTTGTGGCTGCCCTGGTGTTTTCGGCTCGCAAGGGAGAGCTTGACCCACAAACACCGCTCTCATCCGTTGACCCTGTGCTGGCAACCGTGTTGGCCGGGCACTTGAAAACCGTATTTGTCATCTACGGTGGAAACGTTGGCATGGACGACTGAGGATGATGCGGAAGTCGAAGCCCCGTAGGCTTGTGACTGATTTCAAGTTCCCCACTCTTTTGATCGGAGACAGTTCTATGGCTACCTTCATCACCACCATCAAGTTCACGCAGCAGGGCATCAAAGCCATTGACGAAAGCACACAACGGGCGGCGGCTCTGAAGGCGGCCGGAAAGAAGATGGGCGTGAAGATCAAGGATATCGGACCTTGGGCGATCACGACGGCGTGCTGATCTTTGAAGCCGCTGACGACGAGACGGCCACCACCCTGCTCCTGCATTTGGGAGCGGCGGGGAATGCTCACACGACAACCTGCCGGGCCTTCACCGCCGCCGAGATGGACACGATCGTCGCCAAGGTCCATGTGGGCTGAGAATGACAATCACGGTCACTCAAGGCTTCGGTCTGTGGCAGCCAGCATCTCGCTAGCCTGCTTGAGAATCTGAACAGCCACTTGTTGCGGGTTGTACCCACCGGGGAGACGCACGAGTGGCTTTCCTGCTCGGTCACAAAACGCTTTAATACCGCCGAATGAATGGCTGGCCCAGCGGATCGCAAACAGGACCATCGCAACGTCCGGCTGGTTAATCGGCGGCTCGAAACCCGCCGTGGATTCATGGGAACGAGTTGAAATCCAGACGAGATCCCTGAGTCGAAAAGCACCTTTTAGCGACACCTCAGCATGAGCGCGGCGATCTCCTCCAATCAGAACGATTGTCCGTCCCTTCAAGAGTTGAGCAACCGCCTCGACCTCCACTGTTGATTCGGTCGATTCTTCGATGACTGGCGACGGAACTTCGGCAAGTTGCCGATCCATTTCCCGCAGGACGAGTTCAACTCCCGGTGGAAGATCCATCGCATCGGGGAGTTGGTCGATGAACGGCAGAGTCATGTCCCGTAACAGTCGATGACTCGGCGGCACACCCGAGTTCACGAGTTGTTCGATCAGGGAGATTACTTCCCTCCAGAGTTGCACGGATGCCGAAGAGTTGTTGCCGAGCGTGGACAGCTTATTCCGCAATTGATCAAACAGCGGTTGCTGTTGCTGTTCTGTCTCGACGGATTCCTGTCGCTGTCGGCGGAATGACTGAATCCGAGACAAGAGTTCGGCTCCGCTCTTGGGATCGGCTAAATCCTTCACACGCATGTGATGGACCAGATGAACGTGACCGGCCGCCGCTGTTTGCTTGACGAGATTGAAGACTCGTACTTGATCGCTGTCGATGGGACCGCCGATTCTCTGGATCGCTTCTCGCAGCACCAACTGCGATTCCGCCAACAGCAGGAGCGTCTGTTTCAAGTCGGTTGTTCGACCCTGCGTTTGGTTGTCGTGCAGCAACAAAACACCGGCAGCAACTGCCTCGAAGCCGTTTGAAATATCGTCGTAAAGACTGGCGTCACTCGGGGTCGGGCTATCGGTAGAACACATCCAGAGGAAGCAGTCCTCCAGTTCCTTGGCTTTGGCAACGATGGCTCGATCACGGGGAGCAATCTCCCGCTGAAAGTCCGCCCGTTCTGCAAGAAGCCGACGACGCCTTGCAGCCCATCGACAGGCTTCGGCTTTCAATTGGCAGCGCGCCACGATGTTGTCCCCATCATCGTCGGCAGGCGATGTCCACCGCTCGGGTAGAGAAATGGACGGGGCCGCCGTCGTGCGCCGCCCGAAGGTCAACTCTGGCAACGATGGCATCGAATTGCCGTTTGGCTGCTCTTCGCTTGTGGACATGCAGGCTTCTCCTGCACTGAATCCTAGCGATTGGCGGATGGACGAACATTCGATAGGTGCCCCCTCGGCTTCTGCGGAGTCGTCTAGCCGACCAAAGCGAAAACGCCCAAAGCGCCAAGAGGAAATGACCGTGGCGATAAAACGATGAGCCTTCTCAAGTCTAACCGAAGAACATTGGTTTACATTTTCTTTGGGCAACGGCGGCGAGACTGAAGGGCAAGGATTGGCGAGTACTGACCGAGGCAACCAAGAGAAATGAGTTCACAAGGAAGCGGAACCAGAGTGAGCGACACGACCTTCACCCCCGGCTCGACGCCGAACACCGTCTGCGCAGCCAACGGCCAAATTCTGAACGCGCCAGAAGGTTGGGTTCTGTTTCCGCCCGGTGATGCGGCCCTGACACGCAGAGTGAAGGCCACTGGCGATCATTGGGTCGTGGCCGAGAAGAAGGGGCGAAAGGACTTCTCACGAGGCGTGTGGGTACCAGCAGCGACGATTGACCGCATTCGTGCGGACCTCGAAGTGGAGCAATCCATTGAGTCCTTTGTGAAGCGGAAGGAGTCTGACGCCAAACGCCGGGACAACGCCCAAGAGGAATACGTCGAAGACTTCCTGGGCGCAGTCGTGGCCTTCCTCGCATTTCATCCGAACTATGCCGAACTCGCCAATCGTCTCGCGAAGGCCGTTGGTTCCGGAACCGTGGCAAGGACGAAACGCATCCCGGTTGAAGAACGGGCCGAAGCCGCCGTGATCGCCTGGATGCGCCACCAAACAACCGGCTATGACTCGTTGGTGATTCCACGGGTCAAAGGCCAGCGTCGAGAAGTGCGGCGACTTCTGGCCCGACGATCCCACAAGTTGCTGGCCCGGTATCGACGGGGTGACGCTGCCGGGGAGGATTGCCCGCTCAAGATCGCGCTGCTGAGCTAGCTGCGATGGCGTTGGCAGGCTGGAGGACGATGAGCCGCTCGATGCGCTGAAGGCGCAAGCTCGGCAGGATGCCATCGTGAAGAACCTGTTGAAGGATGGTACGTTCGGCCTGATGATCCTCGGCGGCGACCACGACCTGTCCGAAAACGTGCGGCGACTTGGCGGAGGCAGGTGCGAGTACGTGAGGGTGACGATGGGGCGATACCGGGACGTTGCTGGGAACTCAGTCGCTCGGGCCTCCGGTCACGTTGTCCACGATCGCCTCGACATCCATGAACGAGTTATCGTTTCAACGGACAAAGTTGTCTTTAGAGTTGCGAAGACAGGCGGCTACGGATTACTTCTACTGAAGGAGTTGATAGGTTCGTCTGGCTGAAATACTCAAACGCCAATGACGACGATCAGGCGCTCCCGGTGCTGGAAAGCCCTTGAGCGATCAGTCACCAAATGAACACATGAAAGGTGTCCGGAGCGGTACTACTTGGTGCTACTTTTGGTGAGTAGTACCACCGACGAATAAGCACTTACACCAACAAATGAGATGGTTTGCGACACTCGCCAAAGCGAGGTAAGCTCCCGCTGCAATGAACTTTGAAGCTATTGGCAGAGATATTGGGATCAAGCTTCGGAACCGAGGGTTGGAGGTTCGAGCCCTCCCGGGTGCAATTCTTGTAAAGTCTGCCGAATCCTGAGCTTGGGATACCTGCCTGTGTCGGGCAGTGCGGCCAAAACGCCTGCGATTCCTCAGTATTGTACTGAGGAATCCAGCGCAGAGGTGTCGCACATGCCCCGAAAGCCCGGTAACGTCCC
>JAYTXB010001261.1:0-2581 GCA_043743205.1 Schlesneria sp. | reverse complement strand
AGCGAAATCGAACCGGGGCTAGCGCCCTGCGGCTGATGAACCACAAGAATCAACACGAATGGCCGAGAGCCGGTTGTTTATACGCTCGTTTGCTGTCGGCGCGGGCCTCCTGACCCCGCCGAAACGTCCGACCGAAGGTCACCGCCTCAGCCTGCCACACAACCGATATTCGGACCACTTCAAGGCCACGCATTCACTTTTCTTCCGCGAGACCCCATCCGTGCCTGATAACTATGACGCCATCTTGATCGTCTCCTTTGGTGGCCCCGAACAACGTGACGATGTAATCCCGTTCTTGGAGAACGTACTGCGCGGCAAGCCAGTCCCACGCGAACGGATGCTGGAAGTGGCCGAGCATTACTACCACTTTGGCGGCGTCAGCCCGATCAACGGACAGGTGCGAGACTTCATCGCCGCACTGCGTCCGGAACTCGATCGCGCGGGGATCGACCTGCCGATTTATTGGGGCAATCGCAACTGGCACCCGCTGCTACCAGAGACCGTGCAGCAGATGGCCAACGACGGCAAGCGGCGTGTATTGGCGGTCTTCACATCGGCCTACAGTTCGTATTCCGGCTGCCGTCAATATCGCGAGAACGTCAACGCTGCTCGGGAAGCGACCGGAGCCAACGCGCCGACCATCGATAAAGTTCGCGTCTTCTATAATCACCCCGATTTCATTGCGGCGAACGTCGAACGCATCCGCTCCGCGTTCGAGCAGCTTCCCGACGCAAGCCGTTCCGTGGCGCGAGTCGCCTTCACCGCGCACAGCATTCCGATGAGCATGGCCAACAACTGCAACTATGTCGTCCAACTGAATGAGACCTGCCGATTGATCGCCGCAGAGTTGGAACTCCCCGCTGATCGTTGGAGCCTCGTCTATCAAAGCCGCAGCGGACGACCGGGCGATCCGTGGCTGGAGCCCGATGTCGTCGATCACATTCGCACGCTTCCCGAACGGGGAGTGAAATCGCTGGTCATCGCACCCGTCGGCTTCCTGTCCGATCACATGGAAGTCCTCTTTGACTTGGATGAGGAAGCACACGCGGTCTGCCAAGAACTCGGCATTGAAATGGCCCGAGCGTCCACGGTCGGCACACACCCACTCTTCGTCAGCATGGTGCGAGAACTGATCCAAGAGCGACTCGGAGGCACTGTCGAGCGACGAGCCATCGGGCTCTTCGGTCCCAACCACGACGTGTGCCCCACTGACTGCTGCCTCTACACAATTCCAACCCGCCCTGCTCACGTGCCCGCGTCGTAATCGCTGCTCGGACAGTGCCGCTTCGAGTCACAGCCTGATCAAGTCGGCTTGGACCAGATCACTCCAGATCGCTTCGTTGAACGCGCGCGCTCGGCGGTGGTGCTGACCTTCACCTGCTCGACCGTTGAAGTAGTAGGTGACGACGAGACCCGCTGCGGGGTCGCACCATCCTTGAGACGACTGAGCACCACCGTGACCGAACGTGCGTGCCGAGCAATGGCGACCGTACCCATACGGCACCGTTTCCAGACCGTAACGGTTGGAGTCCACGATCACGCCGAGACCGAAGTCCACGACATGCCCCAGCGTTTGATCGTACTCACCCACTCGATGTCGCGCCGTCATGGCGGCCACTGTTTGCGGCGACAGGATGCGGTCATTGAGTCCGTCGCCGTCGCGCAGCAGCATCTCGTAGAACAGGCCGAGTTCTCGAATCGGTCCGCGTGTGTTGCTGCCCGGTGAGGCCGTTGCGCAACGAGCCGCTTCGTGCCAGTCGAGCATTCGCAATTCGCCCTGCTCCCGTGTGAACAGACGGCCAATTCGATCGCCATACGCGTCGTGTTGTTCGAAAGGCAGCACTACCCACGTGTCGTACATGCCCAGCGGCAGCAACAGTTCGTCACGCAGCAGATCGGCGAATGCGAGGCCGGTGATTCGTTGAAGGATTTCTCCCAAGATGAACCAACTCGTGGAAGTGTGATAGCCCGCAGAGCGACCGATCACCCAGTTGTCTTCCAGCGGAGCAGCACAGATACGAGCAATCGTCTCGCCCCACGGCAGGTCCGGCCAACCGGTCTCGACATTGCGAAACCCGCCCGTGTGAGTCAGCAAATGACGCAGCGTGATGTCCAGCTTGCCTCCGCTCGCGAACTCGGGAATGAACCGCGCGACGCGATCATCGAGCTTTAATTCCCCTCGCTCCCATTGCTGCAACAACGCGACGGCGGTCAGCGGCTTCCCTGCTGAGAGCCAGAGATTGATCGTCGTTGTTGTCATCGCCACGGCCGGGTGTGAATTCCCGACCGCGTCGTCCGCCAACACGCGGCCGTAGTGCGACACATAGACCTGACAACCGGTGTGCAAGCCGCGCTCGATCCCCTGCATCACAACCGCGTGAGCGTTGGGAAATTGGATGGGAAAGTCATTGGTCATTGGGAAATGGTCATTGGAGGAGAGACCGGGGGGAAGCACACGGCTCTTTCAAATTTCAGGCTCCCTGCCATTCGTGTTGATCATTGTGGCAAATCAGCCGCAGGGCGCTAGCCCCGGTTTGTTTTCGCTTAACCGGGGCTAGCGCCCTGCGGCTGATGAATGCGT
>JAYTXB010001260.1:0-1546 GCA_043743205.1 Schlesneria sp. | reverse complement strand
GCCGTCACCGTCGTTTGTGCAGGCGATCAAAACGCCACTCATCGCCGTGATGGTCTCGCCGCACTTCCTCTATCTGGCGGAACCGGGTCGCGACGAAGCGGCCACCTCCAGCGTGAAGCCAACCAACACGAAGGAGGCGAACACCAAGCCAGCCACGACGAACGCCGCTTCAACGAAGTCCACAACGAACGCATCGGCCGCACGCGCATTGACCGATCAAGAACTGGCGGCACGGTTGTCTTACTTTCTCTGGTCGTCGATGCCCGATGCCGAACTGACGCAACTGGCTGACAAAGGTCAGCTCCGCGACAAGGCCCCACTGGCGAAACAAGTCACGCGACTGCTCGCCGATCCCAAGTCGGAAGCCTTCGTCCAGAACTTTGCCGGACAGTGGCTCGGCCTGCGTGAGGTGGGAGCCAACCCGCCCGCGGCCGATCTCTTTCCTCAATACGACCGTCATTTGGAAGTCTCGATGATCGACGAGTCTCGCGCCTTCTTCGCCGAGATCTTGAAGCACGATCTCAGCGTGATGAACTTCGTCGGCTCGGACTTCGTCGTCATCAACGAACGGCTCGCGCGGTTCTACGGAATCCCCGACGTGCGCGGCGACCACTTCCGGCGCGTGGCCGTTCCAGCGGGAGTCCATCGCGGCGGCGTGGTGACTCAAGCGTCGATCCTGACCATCACGTCGAACGGCACGCGCACGTCGCCCGTCAAACGCGGGACGTGGGTGATGAAGAACTTGCTCGGGACCGATCCCGGTTTGCCCGTTGCCAACGTGGGAGACATCGCGCCGAAGGTGCCGGGGATCGACAAGGCGACCGTGCGACAACGGCTGGAGATTCACCGGCAACTCGCGCAATGTGCGCGCTGTCACAACAAGATCGATCCGCTCGGTTTCGCTCTCGAAAACTTCAACGCCGCTGGCGACTGGCGCGACCGCGAAGGCTTCGGTTACAAGGGACGAGTCAGCCCCAGCGACCCGCTGATCGACGCTTCGTCGAAGTTGCCCGATGGAACTGCAATCGTGGGTGTCGATGGCTTGCGTCAGGCACTGCTGAAAAAGGAAGACCTGTTCCTGAGTTGCCTCGCCAACAAGTTGCTCACCTACGCGCTGGGCCGCGAATTGGGTGTCGCCGACCAATCGCAGATCAAAGCGGCCATCGCCAACACCAAACAAAACCAACACACGCTGCGGTCGCTGATCCAGTTCGTTGTGCAGTCTGAATCGTTCGGCACAAAGTGAGACGCGCAACTCGAACTATTCGTTCGCAACGAACAGCTATACCTCACGCGGCGGGGAATGAGGCTCACCCAATTAGCCGGAACGCGCTAGCGTCCGGTTCGCGCGAGCGAGACGATTGAATTCCGCACCGGACGCTAGCGCGTTCCGGCTGATCTCGTCACCTCAGTTTCCACCGCGCGAGGTATAACGTGTGTGAGCTTCTGACGCAGACCTAAAGAGACCGCTCGCTTCTGGCTCTTCATCCGTGCCCCGGCCTTGCCATCCGTGCGATCTCTCTGACTTGATTTGATCGCACGGATG
>JAYTXB010001259.1:0-1854 GCA_043743205.1 Schlesneria sp. | reverse complement strand
GACGACAGCTTGCGATACATCTCAATCTTCGGCCGTCCGTCGGGGATGTAGTCGGAGGGAATGAAGGCTTCGAGGGCGAGCGCGATCTCGACGTGATGGTGTTGTCGCAGTGGTTCGCGCTTGATCGCGCGAACCGCGTTCTCCAACAGTTGGCAGTACAGTTCATAACCGACCGACGCGATGTGTCCCGATTGCTCAGTCCCGAGAATGTTTCCCGCGCCGCGGATCTCTAAATCGCGCATCGAAATCTTGAAGCCCGCGCCGAGTTCGCTGTACTCCTCGATCGCCTTCAAGCGACGCATTCCCTGCGGAGTCATCGTGCGACCGTCTTCCAGCACGAGGTAGCAGTATGACTTGTGCTTGAACCGACCGACGCGGCCGCGCAGTTGATGGAGATCGGCCAGCCCGTACCGATCTGCCTGATGGATGAAGATCGTGTTGGCATTGGGAATGTCGAGGCCGCTTTCAATGATCGTGGTGGCCACGAGAACATCCGTCCGCCCCTCGACGAAGCCGAGCATCGCCCCTTCCATCTCGTCCTCGGTCATCTGGCCATGCACGGTATCGACGACCGCTTCGGGGACGAGGCTCCGAATTTTGTCGGCGATCGACTCGATGTCGTAGACCCGGTTGTGAACGAAGTACGTCTGCCCGTTCCGATTCAACTCGCGGACGATGCACGAACGAATCAGCTCACCATCCCAACGACAGATGCGCGTCTCGACCGCCAGGCGGTCGTGCGGCGGCGTCTCCAAATTGGAGATGTCGCGCACACCAACCAGCGACATGTGCAGCGTCCTCGGGATCGGCGTGGCGGAGAGTGTGAGGACATCGACCTCCAACCGCATCCGCTTGAGCAGCTCTTTCACCTCGACACCGAACCGCTGCTCTTCATCAATCACCAGCAGCCCGAGGTCTCTGAACTTCACGTCCTTGCTGACGAGGCGATGCGTGCCGATCACCATGTCGATCGAACCGTCGGCCAGACCTTGCAACGTCTCACGGACTTGCGCTGTCGAACGGAACCGGTTCAGCGACGCGATGTTGATCGGGAACTCGGCCATGCGCTGGCTGAAACTGCGAAAGTGTTGTTCGCACAGCACCGTCGTCGGGACGAGGATCGCCACTTGCCGACCGGCATCGACCGCTTTGAAGGCGGCACGCATCGCGATCTCGGTCTTGCCGTAACCGACATCGCCGCAGATCAGCCGGTCCATCGGGCGCGTTCGCTGCTGGTCCTCCTTCGTGTCGGCGATGGCTCGCAACTGATCGACCGTTTCGGTGTAAGGGAACGCCGCGTCGAACTCCTCGACCCAGTGGCTGTCGGGCGGACAGGCCAGCCCCGGCTTGAGGTCTCGCTCGGCCTGCAACTTCAACATGTCGGCCGCCATGTCACCGACCGCTTCCGCCACACGCTTCTTTTTGTTCGTCCAACTGACTCCGCCAAACTTCGACAGCTCGACCTTCCCCTTTGTCCCGCCGACGTACTTCTGCACGAGATGGATCAGTGAGACCGGCACATTCATCTTCAAGTTGTCGGCGAATTCGAGCGTTAACATCTCTTCCACGAGTTCGCCTTTGGACTGCACCTCCATCCCGAGGAACCGCGCGATGCCGTGCGACAAGTGGACGACGTGGTCTCCCGGTGAGAGATCGAGGAACGTGTCGATGGCCCGCGATGCGAGGCGACTCTTGCGCGGCGCTCGTTGCAGTTCCGTGCGATGAAAGAGTTCGTTGTCGCTCAGCACCACGATCCGCTCAGTGACGAGCCGGAACCCGCGCGAGACATGTCCCACGCACAACGTCACGCGCTCGGCAAATGTCTGCGGGCGTAAGCCCTCTTGCTCTTCACCC
>JAYTXB010001258.1:0-5938 GCA_043743205.1 Schlesneria sp. | reverse complement strand
TAATGTTGGAACGTCGCCCGTACCGTGGATGCTCGACGAATTCGGAGTATCGGTCGGAAGTAGGATTCATGTGCGTGTTGGCGGCGAACGACTTCCTCTCTTGGGCTGCGGGTTGGTCAAGCGTGTCTTCGGCTCATCGTGATAGCTGTTGGTCGTGCGCTGAGTTCAATCCTCGCGGTAGGTCGCGTAGGAATTGAAGGTCTCCCACAGCGAGACCTCTTTCACTGGCAGCCGATGGGACTTGGTGAAGTCGTAGATGAGCTTCGCGATGCTTTCCGCCGTGGGGTTCTCCGAGACGAGGTACATCGGCTCACCCATGTCGCGCAGGATCGGCACGATCGGGTCGGCTTCGTGCAGGATCATGCGGTGGTCGAGATTGGCATCAATCCAACCGGCCACGTGCTTCTTGATGTCCGAGAAATCCACCACCATCCCGCGCAGATCGAGTTCCTGTCCCTCAAGGACGATCACGGCCTTGCCATTGTGGCCGTGGAGGTGCTTGCACTTGCCGTCGTAATTGAGCAGCCGGTGCCCGTAACAGAAGTCGATCTCTTTGGTCACGCGGAACATGGCAATCATCCTGTAAGTGGGCTAAGCGAGTGAGTGATTTGTGGCGGAGGCCCGAGCGTGCTGGAACGCTTCCAAGACTGCTGAGCATTCCAAATGTGAGCGATTCTAGGAGCGGTCACTCGGGCGAACAACCAGCTCGTCAGCAGCATCCAAACGGGTGCAGTCGCCAATGGGTGGTCAAGTTCGAGCGTACTTCAATCGCGAAGCGATGCCAGCAAATAGCTGCGGGTGTCAACCCGCAGCTGGGAAAGTTGGCAGCGATGAGCCGCGAAGCGGCGACAGCAGTGACGAGGAGCGAAACATCCTTCTGCCGCCGCTTCGCGGCTCGTGGTCATCACTGCGTTCAGTTCCGTGGGTTGACACCCACGGCTATTCGCTGCCGTCGCTTTGCGACTAGGACCACCATTTGGCGACTGCACCCCATTCAAACGATTGTCATGCGAGACGTTTTCCTCGCGACTCTCGTGCGGGTAGAGTCTTAAAACTGATCCACGAGCAACACCGGAGGATGGGGACTCTGGCCCGCTCGGCTGACATGCGAACGCCTCTGAAGACAGGACGAGCCTGAGTCCCGATCCTCCTCATGGCCTTGTGCTTGAGATCGGCCTCCCAAGAATTGGCGGCATTGGCTTTTATCCGTGCTCCGGCCCTGTCATCCGTGCGATCACCTGATTTGAAGGCAATGAATCACACGGATGGCAGGGCCGGAGCACAGATGAAGAACAAGAGACGGCATCCGGATCACCTCGATGAAAAGTGCGATCCCGCCAGTGATTGATGCGCCGGTCGTTGGTCTGTTGGTTTGAATACAAATCCTCCTCGAACATCTTCCACTTCGACCTGAAGAAAGCGGCGGCATACTCATGACTCATGACTCCTCGTGCGATGTTGGACCTCGCTCATCACGATCGTTCTGGAATCGGATCGGTAAGCCGTTGAGGAGACTCGGTTGGCTAGCAGTCATCGCAACCGGTCGCGCGGTCGCAGCGGCGGATGCACCGCTGGAATACAACCGCGACATCCGGCCGATTCTGATCGACACCTGTTTCCCCTGCCACGGCCCGGACAGCGCGGCGCGCAAGGGCGATTATCGGCTCGACCGGCGAGACGACGCGATCGGGAAAAAGGTCATCGTGCCCGGTCATCCGGACGAGAGCGAAGCGCTGCGACGCATCCTCTCCACCGATCCCGACGAAGTCATGCCGCCGCCCTCCACCAGGAAGGTGCTGACGGCCGAGCAAAAGAAAATGATCCGCCAATGGATCGAGCAGGGAGCGGAGTATCAGCCGCACTGGTCGTTCCTCGCGCCAACGAAAGCCGCTTTGCCGAACGTGAAGAACGTCGCGTGGGCGAAGAACCCGCTCGATCGGTTTGTGCTGGCGAAGCTCGAAGGGGCAGGTCTAAGTCCCGCACCGGAAGCTGATCGGAGAACGCTGGCTCGACGAGTTTGTCTCGATCTGACCGGGTTGCCGCCGACTCCCGAAGTGGTCGAAGCGTTCGTGGCCGATCCGTCGCCGAACGCCTACGAAAAGCTGGTCGATCAGTTGCTGGAGTCGCAGCAGTGGGGCGAGCATCGCGGGCGCTACTGGCTCGACGCCGCGCGCTATGCCGACACGCATGGCATTCACTTCGACAACTACCGCGAGAACTGGGCCTACCGCGCGTGGGTGATCGAGGCGTTCAACAAGAACATGCCGTTCGATCAGTTCACCGTCGAGCAGTTGGCGGGAGACCTCTTGCCGAACCGCACGCTGGACCAGCAGGTCGCGTCGGGATTCAACCGCTGCAACATCACGTCGAGCGAAGGGGGCGCGATCGCCGAGGAGTATCTCGTCCTCTACAACCGCGACCGGACGGAGACCACGGCGCAAGTGTGGCTCGGCCTGACAGCGGGCTGTGCGGTCTGTCACGATCACAAGTTCGACCCGCTCAGCCAGAAGGAGTTCTACGAGCTGGCGGCCTTCTTCAACAACACGACTCAGGCCGCGATGGACGGCAACATCAAGGACACGCCGCCGGTCATCATGGTGCCGCAAGCGGAAGACCGTCTCCGTTGGGAGTCACTCTCCAAGGAAATCGCCGACGCACGCAAGCAGATGGATGTCCGCAAGCAGGAGGCGAAGCCCGACTACGACACGTGGCTGGCCAATGCGAAAGCCGATGAGTTCGCCGCGTCGATCCCGTCGGACAAACTCAGCCTGCATGCGCCGTTCAATGAAGGAAAGGGAGAAGAACTGACCTACACGGAGGCCGGTCAGACAAAGACGATCCCCGCGCCGAAGGCCAACTGGATCGAAGGTCACGTCGGCGCGAAGGGTCTGAAAATCACGGCAGACACAAAACTCGAATGGCCCGAGGTGGGCGACTTCGACACGAATCAACCGTTCTCGTGCGGGATGTGGGTCAAGATTCAGAAGCGGAATGTCACCGGGTCGCTCGTCGCTCGCATGGAAGAGGCGGACACGGGGCATCGCGGGTGGGACATGTGGCTCGAAGGGGGCCGCATCGGAATTCACGTCGTCAGCAAGTGGCCAGACGATGCGATGAAGACCGTCGCGACGACCGAGGTCAAAGTGAACGAGTGGCATCATGTCCTCGTCACGTGCCACGGTTCGGGGAAGGCCGAGGGACTGAAGGTCTACTACGACGGTACTCCTCAACCGACGACGAACCCCGTCAACGCTCTCAAGGCCACGACGAAGACCAAGGTGCCGTTTAAGTTGGCTCAACGGAACGTCTCTTCGCGCGTGAACGACTTCGCGCTGCAAGACCTGCGCGTCTACGAGAAAGCACTCGACGCAAGCGAGATTCAACGACTCGCCCGTTCGACCCGCGCGGCGTCGCTCGCCCTGAAGCCTACCGACCAGCGCACCGATGCCGAGAAGAACGAACTGTTCGACTGGTGGCTGACGGCCATGGACCCGGTCCATCAGGAACGACAAGCGAAGGCAAATGCCCTCGCCGGGGAAGAGGCAACCCTTCGCGGTCGTGGCACGATCGCTCACGTCATGCAGGAGAAGGGGGACGAGGCGATGGCGTTCGTGCTGTATCGCGGTGAATACGACAAGCGCCGAGATCAGGTGAAGCCCTCCACACCGAGCATCCTGCCGCCGCTTCCCGAAGGCCCACGCAACCGCATCGCGTTCGCGAACTGGCTGCTGCGGCCCGATCACCCGCTGACCTCGCGCGTCACCGTGAACCGCTTCTGGCAGGAGCTGTTCGGCAACGGCATCGTCCGCACCTCGGGCGACTTCGGCATCGCCGGCGAGCTGCCGTCGAATCCAGAGTTGCTCGACTGGCTGGCCGTCGAATTTCGAGAAGGCTCGCCAAGCGTGGCCTCTTCGCCCTCAACCATCAACGCTCCACCCTCAACCACTCCTTGGGACATCAAACGTTTCTACAAGCTGCTCGTCACCTCGGCGACTTATCGCCAATCGGCGGTGGTCACGCCGGAGAAGCTTGAACGCGATGCCGCCAACAAGTTGCTGTCGCGCGGCCCGCGCTTCCGCATGGACGCCGAAATGATCCGCGACTACGCGTTGGCTGCCAGCGGGATTCTCGTCCCCAAGCTGGGCGGTCCCAGCGTGAAGCCGTATCAGCCGGAAGGAGTCTGGGAAGCGGTCGCGATGATCGGCAGCAACACCCGCGACTACAAGCGAGACACCGGCGAGAGCCTTTACCGCCGCAGCCTCTACACGTTTATCAAACGTTCGGCACCGCCAGCCTCGATGGAAATCTTCAACGCCACCGCGCGCGAACAATGCACCGTCCGGCGAGAACGAACCAACACGCCGCTTCAGGCTCTGGTCACGCTCAACGACGTTCAGTTCATCGAAGCGGCCAGGCATCTTGCGCAGACAGTCCTCAAGTCGGGCGGAACCCCGGAACAGCAACTCGATCAACTCGCCAAAC
Organism: Schlesneria sp.; assembly: GCA_043743205.1. GTDB lineage: Bacteria > Planctomycetota > Planctomycetia > Planctomycetales > Planctomycetaceae > Schlesneria. The sequence continues at coordinate 1,456 of JAYTXB010001258.1, read as the reverse complement.
GACTCCTCGCCCGGCCGTTCCGCGCGAGCGAACTACCCGTCGTGAAGAACTCCCTCGGCGAACTGACCGCCTACTACCGCGATCACGAAGCCGACACGAAGGCCCTCGTCACGACCGGCGAATCCAAACCCGACGCGACTCTCGATCCGAAGGCCCTCGCTGCCTGGACGATGTTGGCGAACGAGCTGATGAATCTCGATGAAGTCCTGAACAAATAGCCTTGACCGGAGACCGACATGACACTGGAACGTCGCCTGGGGCTTGCGAAATGCCTGGCCATTTCGGTTTTTTTGATCCTGATGACAACGACCTATTGGATCCGGTCCGAGGCGCTGGCCCTCAGCCGGATTCACTTCTCGGCGGACGAGAAGAAGGTGGAATTGGAGCAGCAGCGAAGTCGAGACACCTTTGCAGACCGGCAGCGGCAGCACGAAGTCGCCGTCAAGAATCACGACCTGGCGCTGAAGCACTATGAGAAGATGTTGGAGGTCTACGAAAAGGATTTGACCTCCTACGCGGAACTCACCGAAAAGCGTGTCCATCCGCCACAGTTGCCACAACGTCCGGCACCGCCTACGCCACCCGAAGTCGAAGATCAGTTCCGGCAAATCCAGACGGAATTCGTCCTGCGGCGCTTTCGCTACTTCGCTGTGACGGAATGGGCCAACTGGATTTGCTGCCTGGCGGCTGTTTGTCTGGCGGGAGGTCTCCTGTTCCTGCTGATGTTCGACGCCAATGGCAATCGGCTGTTCTACTTCATGACACTGATGTTGGGCTTTGTGTTCCTGATCGGACCATCGTTCCACACGGTCATCTCTGCAATCATCGGACTGCTCCACGGGCCGACTGGATTGTGAGGTGACTATGCTTCGCAACTTGAGGTCGCAATTTGCGACCTCAAACGGGGGTGAACTTGATATCGCAATTTGCGATATCAAAACAACAAACCGTTACGGACAAAGCAGTTTCAAACTTCGGGACAGAATCATGGCGAAGAAAGGGACGACCAAACTGATCTCGGCCGAGCGGATCGAGGGCATCATTCACATCGTGCGCGGACAGCGCGTGATGCTCGATTCGGACCTTGCTGAGTTGTATGGAGTCCTCACGAAGCGGCTCAACGAGCAGGTGGCTCGCAACATGGATCGCTTCCCTGACGATTTTGCGTTTCCGCTTACTGAGCAAGAGGTTGCAAACTTGAAGTCGCAAATTGCGACTTCAAGTTTGGCTCACGGAGGCCGACGAAAGCTCCCTTGGGCATTCACCGAGCACGGTGTCGCCATGCTGTCCAGTGTGCTTCGTTCGCCGACGGCCGTTCGGGTGAACATCGAGATCATGCGGACGTTTGTTCGGTTGCGAAGACTGCTCGCCACGCCGGGTGAGTTGGTGGCGCAGATCAATCAGTTGGCGGAGACCGTCAAGCTGCATGACCACCAGATCAAGGCGATCTCCGATG
>JAYTXB010001257.1:0-2681 GCA_043743205.1 Schlesneria sp. | reverse complement strand
AACCGGCAAGGTCAAGTTGTGGAGACGGCTGAGATGACTTGTTCTCGCGATCTACGTAGTCTGTCTCGCAAGCGAGTAGGTAATGGAACAGGAGGAAATTCAGAATGGCAAACCGTCCACACTTTGAAGACTCAAGTCGAAGGCAGAGCGAGTACCGTTGCCGCTCGTCAGTGATGTGTCTGATCGCTCTGGTGGCCGTTGGAGAGCTGGTCTTCAAGTTGGAAGATCACGGTCTCAGCAGTGGCGCGGCAGAGGCTCAAGAAAAGAAATCGACTGCAGTACGTGAGATTGAGTCAGTCGAAGTGAAGAATGCCCGCGTGATGTTGATCGACCGTGTCACGCTGGCGAGTCCGCGTGCTGGTGTGCTGGCATTTGTTGAAGCGCGCGAGGGCGATGCCGTCGATGTCAAACAAGTGATTGCCAGCTTGGATGCAGAGGTGGCCAAGGCGTCACTGATGATTGCACGGCATCGGGCGGCGAGTACCGTCGATCGGCGATTTGCAAAAAAGGTCATCGACCTCTCACAGGCCGAGTACGACAAGGCGAAGCAAGCCAACGTCAATCTGGTAGGCGGCGGCGTTTTCACCGATATCGACCTCCAGCGGCTGAAGCTGACCGTCGAAAAATCGTCACTCCAGCAAGAACAGGCGGAGTCCGAAGCGCGGGTCAACTTGTTGACAGTCGATCAGTTGACTGCCGAACTCAACACTTACGCGGTCGTCACTCCGTTTGGAGGTACGGTCACGAAAGTCCATCGTTCAAAGGGCGAGGCCGTCGCGCTGGGAGACCCGATTGTGGAGATCGTCAATCTGCATCGCGTACGAGTGGAAGGCTTCATCGGCGTGCAGGATGGCTTGCGAGTCAAGCCGGGATCGACCGTCGTGGTCCGTCTCGATCTGCCCAATGTCGAACTTGAGGAAGAGCAGCGCGAGTTTAAAGGGAAGCTCGTGTTCGTCGATGTTGGAGTCGAACCAGTCTCGAGCCAGATTCGTGTTTGGGCGGAAGTTCCCAACCCGGATGGCCTGCTCCGGGCGGGCCTCCCTGCACGGATGACGATTCACAATCGAGTTACGCCCTAATCCATGCGAAAAAGGTGCGGCTGATCCCGAGTCGTGTTTGATCGCTGTTGCTAAAACCTCAACCTTGGAGATTTCACCATGAATGCGACTCAACCTGAGATCAATCGTCGTTCGTTCTTGGCCGCCAGTGCAGTCGTTGCAGCCACGGCCTCTGCGGTCACGACGGAAACGGCTCGCGCCGCAGAGGCTTCCGTTCCGATCGTCACACCGCCAGCGGGCAAACGGATCCTCTTGTCGTGCAAGTTGGGAATGATCACGAAGAAAATCGAAGGCCGGGAGCTGACTTTGGTCGAACGTCTGAACTTGGCCAAAGAGGCCGGTTTCGATGGAGTCGATTTCGATGAAGCGGGATCGTTCACACCCGAACAAGCCCGCGATGCCGTGCGCGAATCGGGCGTCTTCGTTCACAACGCCATCAACCACGCACACTGGAGCCAGCGACTCACGAGTGCCAAAGAGGAGGAACGGGCGACGGGCCGCAAGAACATTGAACACTGCCTGCGTGTCTCACACGCCGCCGGCGGCAGCGCCGTGCTGATCGTCATCGGTCATGGCAACGATGGCACCGCAAATGAGATCGACGAACGCGCCCGTCAAGAAATCAAGCAACTCATTCCACTTGCCGCTTCACTCGGTCAGCAGATTCTGTTCGAGAACGTCTGGAATCAGATGCACTACGACCACCATGCGCCACCCGAGCAGATGCCCGATCGGTTCATCCAGTTCGTGGATAGCTTCAACAGTCCGTGGGTCGGCATGTACTACGACATCGGCAATCACTGGAAATATGGCCAGCCGCGCGAGTGGCTAAAGGCGTTCGGTCGGCGGGCGGTGAAGCTCGACGTGAAAGGCTTCAGCCGCGCGAAGAACAAGTTCGTCGATATCACTTCCGAAGACGACGATCTGCCTTGGGGTGAAGTCCAGCAGGGGCTGAATGAGATCGGCTTCACCGGTTGGACTACAGCCGAAGTCGGTGGCGGCGACGCGAAACGCCTTACGCTGGTGCGCCAGCAAATGCAGAAGGCGCTCGGGCTGGTGTGAGCCGCGTCAGAAATGGGAGAGTTGCCTCACCACTTGGTTGCAGCCGCGCGTTCCAATGTGAAGACGATCGTGCCGTTGCGGAACACGGTCACAGTTCCCGTTGATTGGCTGACGGTGATCGCCATTGCCAACGTATGTGCGGTGATGGCCGCAGCGGTTTGGTGTCTTGCCCCCAACCCGGATGGCAGGCCGGGGGGAGCCGATTTGGGCATCAGGTACGTTCCGGCACTCATCACAGTTCCGTCGCCCTGCACGATAAACGCACCGTCGATTAAGGCGAACTCTTTCATCGTCTCGGCAAGACTCGGATCGAGGACGTTGCGCAGGTTCTTGGAATAGCCATGAAACGGATTGAGTACCAACTGCTGAGCGTGTCGCTGCACGTTGCGTGCGTCTCCCACGACGAACATCGTTCCGACCGGATGAGCCTCGCGCCCTTCGGCAGCGATCTCAACGGCCAGCGACAAAACCCGCAGCACGACGGCCGGCCGGACGATGTCCAAACCGCGCCGGTTCTTTTCGGAGAGCATCGCTCGAAAATGAACTTCGGGCTTCGTGATC
>JAYTXB010001256.1:0-7142 GCA_043743205.1 Schlesneria sp. | reverse complement strand
AACGGCGGCAGGAGACTTCGCTGCGACCGAAGAAGATTTCTTTACCTCGCGCCTCATTGCCGCCTGCCAGCGCCTCGCGATAGTCGCGGAGGTGATCGTTCGGTTTGCGAGTCGCGTCGAACGCGGCGACTTGCTCCAACATCGGTTTCGTTCCGCGTCCCTTTGCTGCGTCGAGCAGGTCGAGTTGCACGGCTTCGGACGTTTCTCGTTTGGCCAGTTTGGCGAGCCATTGGTTTAGCACGGCATCCGCATCGACGCGTTTAAGTGACGCGAGTGTGCTGATCGCGGACTGCTGCTCGGAAATGGAGTCGCTCGTCATCGTTTCGGCCAGCAGTGCGACGGCGCGCGCGGGATCGATGCCGATCACGAGACGACGAGCCTCACTGCGCAGGGCGGCGTCGGCATCCTTCAACGATTCATCGACGACCGGCCCGAGCTGAGAACTCTTCAGCGCGGCGAGTGCTCGCAACGATGCGACTCGTTCGGACGAGGGACGGATCGCGTCCTTCACGATGTCGAGCAGCAGCGGTTCGGCCACCTTGATCTCGTACCGCGCGGCGAGCTTCGCCGCCGCTTCTCGCAGCACGCCACCGCCACCGAACAACGGAATCATGACCGGCTGCACAGCCGTCGCGACTTCAATACTGCGTGGCTTCAACGGACGGAAGTCGCCGAGTACACGATCGAGCGGCGAGGGCGTGTTCCAGTCGAGCAGTTCGTTGATCGCTTCGACTCGCAGCGTGTCATCAATCAGCGGGTTGGCAGCGATCGACGCGACTGCTTTCGCGTTGTCCAATAGGCCGAGCCGGAAGTGGGTACTCATCACGCGACGCAGCAGCGGATCGGACAGCCCCGGTTTGTCGGCCAGCTTCGCGAGTGCGGGCATCGCGTCGAGAATCGGCACGTCATAGATGGCTCGCGCGGCTTCGAGGACGACCAGCGGATCGGCGTCGTTGAGGAATGCCTCGACGTGCTTGTCGGCCAGACGGCGCAGCGCGAGAACAGCACCAAGTCGCTCGGCGGACGAGGGCCTGCTCACGGCATCAGCCAGAGTCTTGGCATCGGCCGAGCCAACCAGGCCGATCACCGCCGCATGACGCAGCGTCGCGTCGGCATCGGCGTTCTGAGCGAGCACCTCAAACAATGGTCCAGCCGCCGCCTTGCTCTTCAGGCTGCCAAGAGCCAGCGCGGCGTGAGCCTTCACTCGCGAACTGTCGTCCTTCAAGAGGCCAATCAAACCAGGCGCGGCATCGGAGTACGAGGCGTCTCCGCAGACTTTGGCCACCTGTGCCCGGACTTCGGGATTCGCGTCCTTGAAGAGTGGCAGCAAGTCTTTCAACACGGCGGGCTTCACCCGGCCAAGCTGCCCCATGCCCCAGATGCCGTGCAGGCGATCGAACAGTCCCTCGCCCTTTGTCGCTGCTTGGAGCAGCACGTTCACCGCGTCTTTCTCGACCAAAGCCAGCTGCGCCCGCAGGCGAATGCGGTAGTCAGGATGAGCGAGCAGGAAGCCGAGCGACTGTGGATCGCGCTGTGCGAAGCTCTCCTTCATCAGCCGACCGACTTCGGCGACAACGGGCGTCGTACCGTGCTGTTCGTCTCGAAAGCGATAGAGCCGTCCCTTGCCGATCCCATCCCAGCCATCGACCCAGTCGGAGACGTACAGCCCGCCATCGAAGCCGAAGTCCACGTCGGTCGCGAGGATCGACCAGAGGAACTCCTGATTGTTCACCAGTTCAAACGAAGCTCCCTTCGGGATCATGCTGAAAGTGCGAATGCCACTGTTGGCGGCGGAGCCTCGAAAATCGGCGAGGAAGAAGTGGCCGCGATACTTCTCGTCGAGGCCCGTTCCCGGATAGTAGGTCAGTCCCGACGGACCATCCGCCACGTTTGCCACCGGCGGCACGATGTACGCAGCCTGACCGGGATGAGCCGGATACCAGAGCTTCTCGCGATTCCACGGACCACGGTCCTGAAGGTACTGGTAGTACATCCGCCAGCCAGTGTCAGAATGCTGCGTGAGGTACATCCATCTCGCCTTGTCACCGCCATCCGAGTTGTTGTCGCCGGTGAACAGGTTGCCGAAGTCGTCGAACGCCAACTCCTGTGGATTGCGGAGTCCCGTGCAGAAGACTTCCAGTTTCGAGCCATCGAGTTCGCAACGAAAGACCGCCCCTTGATCGGGCAGGTGCAGCTTGCCCTGTTTGGTGGGGACCGAGAAGCCGCGATCTCCGATGGAAAAATAAAGCCGTCCGTCCGGGCCGACGATCAGCCCGTGCATGTCATGCCCGCGAAAGGCGACTCGCACTCCGAAGCCGTCATACAAAGCCACTCGTTCGTCCGCCTGACCGTCTCCATCCTTGTCGGTCAGTTGCCACAGCTTCGGGATGCAGGTGTAGAAGACCTTGCCATTGATCGACAGAACGCCAGCACCGGTCCCGTCCTCAATGGCGTTGAAGCCGTCGGCGAACACTGTCGATTTGTCGGCCTTACCATCGCCATCGGTGTCCTCCAGCAGGCGAATGCGGTCGTGTTCGATCGCGTATTTTGCGACTTCATCCCCCAAATGCTTTTTGAAGAACTTCAGACGATCTGCGACGGTCTGAGCGGCCAAGTCGTCATGCAGCCAGTGCATGAAGTTGCGATTGTCCACAACTCCTTTCTGTTGGCGAAAGGTCTCGGCGACGAAGACTCGGCCCCGTTCATCGAAGCAAAAACAGACCGGATTGGCCATTTCCGGTTCGGCCGCCCAGAGGTTGGTCTTCATCCCGGCGGGAACGCGAAATCGGTGGATTGCCAGTTCGCCTTCATTCGTCTTCCCCGCGATCTCGGGAGCATAGGGTTCCACCGCCCGCAAAGGGGATGTCGGCCATGAACAGGTCAGCCAAGCAATGACGAGTGCAAAGCGAAGGCAATCTGAGCGGAAGTTCACGGCGTAAGCCTCGAAAATAGTGAGGGACAAAAGTGTGAGACCATGATCGACCAGTAACCAACGTGGGTGACCGGCACCCAATGCCGGTTGCCGGTGTTGGCGGAGTATAGAACCGGAAGAAACAGGTCGCGAGCAAGCTTCATTCTCGCGTTCGACAGCTTTCGGCCGCAGCATGCTGGTCAAAAAACTGCCACCTGTGGCGAAGTGAGTCAGTCGATATGGCGTGGACACTAGAGTTCCAGTCGGTCCCCTCAGAAATTTTATCTGGCTAACACAGCAACGGCTTGCGGCAGAAATCGCCGGAGCGAACTTGCCTTTGGCTCGATAGTTGCCAATAACCAGCGACGTGCAAGATGCCCCCTATCTCTACGGAAGGAAGACCATGTTAGTACTGACGCGAGGATTGAAGCAGCAAATTGTGATTGGCGACCAATTGGTCGTCGTCACCGTGTTGGAAGTCAAAGGTGGCCGAGTCCGCCTTGGAATCGAAGCCCCGGCCGATGTCGCCATCCGCCGAATGGAAATCGCCGATCCGAACCAACACCACGAAGTGAGCGACACGCTGGTGACCTCAAAATAGTGGTGCCCTGCCGGGTGGGGTGATGGAAACTTCAAGAGGCTTTCACACGAACAACTCGTGTTTTGAAAGCCTCTTCGCATTGGTATGGCTTCGCCTCAATGGTTTCTGCGTCGCGCAGTGTTCATTGGCCGTGCGACCACTGAAGGGTGAGACGACAATCTCGAACGCTCTTCACTCCAAAATCTCGTCTCCGAACGATAACCTGTCGCCGCGTCCGCGAGGCACCACTGTCCGCGTGAGGCATTCCGGTTTTCCGTTCGGCTTGGGCGCGAGTCTCGATCGCGACTGAGTCTGGTCGTTCAGAGAAGGAGTTCGTCGATGCGCAATGTTTTGTCGGTCATCCTTGGCGGCGGTAAGGGAACTCGACTCTATCCGCTGACCCAGCACCGTTCGAAACCGGCGGTGCCGCTGGCTGGCAAGTACCGCATCATCGACATCCCGATCTCGAACTGCCTGAACAGCGGGATGAATCGCATCTATCTGCTGACGCAGTTCAACTCGGTCAGCCTACATCGGCACATCCGCCAGACGTACCGCTTCGATCGGTTTGAGGGCGGGTTCGTCGAAATCCTCGCGGCGCAGCAGACGATGGAAGGGGAACACTGGTATCAGGGTACCGCCGATGCTGTTCGCAAGAACTTGGCTCATCTGCAACAGAAGGACGTGGACTACGTCATGATTCTGTCGGGCGACCAGCTTTACCGCATGGACTATCGCGAGATGCTGGCCACGCACCAGAAGTCGGGGGCACACGTCACGATTGCAGCGTTGCCGGTCACGCGCGAGGCGGCTCGCGGTTTCGGCATCATGCGAGTGAACGATGAAGGTCGCGTTCAAGGCTTCCTCGAAAAGCCTCAAAGCGACGAAGAGATTGACCGCCTCGTCCGTACAGACCCGAAGTGGATCGACGCCCAAGGGATCAAAAGCCATGGGCGAGACTGCTTGGCGAGCATGGGCATCTACCTCTTCAACCGAGATACGCTCGTCGATTTGCTGACGCACTCCGACTATCAGGACTTCGGCAAGGAAGTGTTTCCGATGTCCATTCGGACGCACAAGGTTCACGCTCATCTGTTCGACGGTTACTGGGAGGACATCGGGACGATCCGTTCGTTCTACGAGGCCAATCTCGATCTGACGTTGCCCAACGCACCGTTCACGCTCGAAAACCAGAAGGCTCCGATTTACACCCACGCCCGCTTTCTGCCTCCCACCCGTTGCGATGGTGTTCGCATTTCGAGAAGTCTGATCGCGGATGGCTGCGTGATTGGTGAAGGCTCGGTCATCGAGAACTCGGTCATCGGGTTGAGATGCAAGATCGGACGCAATGTCACGATCGTGAACTCCATCTTGATGGGGGCCGACCTCTACCAGACCGATTCCGAAATCGCGGAAGATCAGGCAGCGGGACTCCCCGCCATTGGAGTCGGCGATTACAGCTACTTGGACGGCGTGATCGTCGATAAGAACTGTCGCATCGGGCAGGGTGTCCATATGGAAACCAGCCCGGAACTGACGGCGGGTGCGGACTCACTCGTCGCGGTGCAAGACGGGATCATCGTCGTTCCCAAGCAGACCACGCTGCCCGACGGTTGGAGAATTTAGGCGACCGAGCATTCGAGGACGTTTCCAACATTGGGAAAAGTCGGGCGTTGAGCGGTTCGTGTCTCTCGCCTGAGAAGCTATCCGTAAAGCGGGGCTATAACTCACGCGGCCATGAGTGAGCTGTTTTAAGCGAGCCGTGTGCCGTGAGGCCACGGGTATCCTGCGGCGATCAAGAACCCGCAGCCTGACGGCAGGCGGCTCGCCAGTGTCTCAGCTTTGGCCGCGTGAGGTATAGTCGCATTCAGGAGGGTGAGCACAGCACACCCTACACTTGCCGGATAGCCTCTGAGTGACATGGGTGGCGTCCTTTCTCCGCGATGGTGTGTCCTGACGGTAAAAATGGGCGTCCTGATCGCAAAAGGGCGCGTGTTTGTTCACCCGTAGACCTCGTTTGTTCTCCCGCAGACCCCATTTGTTCTCCCGCAGACCCCGTTTGTTCTCCCGCAGACCCCGTTTGTTCACCCGCAGACCCCGTTTGTTCACCCGCAGACAGCGCGAGGTATCACGTCTGTACCATTGGGCTTACCGTATCGTCTCACACGGCTTCTGTTGGAAACGTTCCCATGAGTTCCTTCCCTCAAATCGTCCTCAGCAGTCGCAACCAGAAGAAGATCGGCGAGATTGCCGAGCTAATGGCTCCGCACGGGATCGAGTTGATCGGGGTCGAGTCATTCCCGGACGTGCCCGAGGTCGAGGAGGACGGCGACTCCTTCGCCGCCAATGCCGCCAAGAAGGCGACTGAGGTTGCGAAACGTCTTGGCGCGTGGGTCATTGCCGAGGACAGTGGTTTGTGTGTCGATGCACTGGGCGGCGCGCCCGGCATCTACTCCGCTCGTTATGCAGGAGAACAGGGAGCCGATGAGTCGAACAACCAAAAGCTGTTGAGTGAGTTGAGTGCCGTCCCGACTGAAAAGCGAACGGCTTACTACGTCTGCTATGCCGTATTGAGTGACCCGACAGGTGCGATTCGCTTGGAGTCCGAAGGGCGTTGTGGCGGACGCATCTTGACCGAGTATCACGGGTCGCATGGCTTTGGCTACGACCCGCTATTCCTAGTGCCCGAGTACCACCAAACGTTCGGTCAACTCAGTTCGGCGGTGAAGCGGCATGTCAGCCATCGTGCGAAGGCGTTTGAGCGATTGATCCCGCGCATCGTGCGTTTGTTCGATGACGGACTTCTCACTGTTCAGCCTCTCGCCGTGAGTCTGAAGTCTCACAACATTCGAGGCTGAACGACATCCCCAGCGCCGAGCGGTGGCTGCGCCTTGTCGCGTGGCAGTCCCTTTGCCAGAATCCGCCGCCTCATTGAACTTCAATCGTTCGACCCGTCAAGGAAGGATGGCTCGTTATGGTTCGACCTCGCGCGACTCTCGCGTTGGTACTGCTGAGTTTCTGTCTGCTCGCCCCGTCCGGATGCACGAAGTCAGCAGCACCGCCAACAGGGACAACCGGTGGAACCGCAAAACCGAAGGGTGAAATGCCCGCCGCAGACGGCGCAGTCCCCTCAGCCAAGCGACCGGGTTGGGACGACTACCCCGATGTCCCCAAATACGAGGTCATGACTGAGGTCGATGGGATCAAGATTCCGCGACTGAAGACCTCGAATGAGACGCTCGGTCTCACGGGAAAGATTGTCGCGGATGTCAGCAATCCCCGTGCGAAGGGTTCTGCGGGAGAACCGGTCGATGGCGATTGGGTCACGATCCGTTTTAACGCCGAACCGAAGGTCCTCAACTCGATCACGTCTTCCGACGCCGTGCAGACCTACATCATGCAATACGTCAATGAGGGACTGGCACGCCAGAACCAAGAGACGTTCGAGTACGAGCCGCACGTCGCGTCGAAGTGGATCGTCGAGGATTCCGTCAAGCTCTCGGCCGACTATCCGGGAAGGGAACGCCGCGTAAGACTCGACGGTCAAGCTGCGACGACTTCGGTTGAGATCGACTATGAAGCGCCATCACTCCCCGCAGAAGGTGGCAAGCCAACGCCTCCTCCAATTGTGAAGCTGACCACCTCCGACAA
>JAYTXB010001255.1:0-1872 GCA_043743205.1 Schlesneria sp. | reverse complement strand
ACAGCCGCGATGGCCACAACTGCATCTCGGGGACCACGGCGCGCGCGGGGAGCTTTGCGAGAAACAGGACCGCCTCGGCGATGTCTTCCGGCAACAGCGACTGATCGAGAACTTCGCGCTGAGTGGAAACCGGTCGCTGGGCGAGTATCTCGGTGTCGCACAGGCCGGGAAAGAGGACCGTCGTGCGGATGCCGTTTGATTTCTCTTCGACGCGCGTCCCGTGAGCCAGTCCGACCAGCCCGTGCTTGCTCGCCTGATACGCCACGCCCGACACATCGGGCATCTGCACGCAGCCCGATGACAGGTAAACGATCAGGCCGTTGCGGGCCTCACGCATGACGGGCAGCACCGCCTGCGTACACGCGAATGCCCCCGTGAGGTTTGTCTCCAACAGCCGCAGCCAGTTGTCGTGACTCAGCACCGACAAGCCGCGCGCGGGGAGATTGGTCCCCGTCGCATAGACCAGCAACTCGATCCGCCCCGACCGCTGACGGGCTTGCTCGATCGTTCGCCGCACATCATCCGGGTTCGCCACCTCCATCACACACGTTTCGATGGAGAGTCCCTCGCTTTGAAGCTGCCGTTCCAATTCCACCAACCGCTCCTCGCGACGAGCGGCTGCCACTACGTGTGCTCTCTCGCGAGCCAGCGCCACCGCAATGGCTCGGCCCATGCCGCTGGAGGCTCCAACGACGATGGCCGTCTGTCCGCGAAGTTGATCTGACATGCGAGCGTCGCTCCGAATTTGCAGTGTGTGATGTCACTGATACGGCTCAAGCATGTAACGCCCGTCGGTCACTCGTCAAACGAACGTGATCTTCCGTGTCACACCTCTGTCGCCGGGGGCGAGTCGCTGATCACGGTTCGTTTCCAATGCCACCGCTGCACGATTCGCCAGACGCCGAGCAGCCAAACCAGCGGGAAGCCGATGAAGAGCGTGGCGAGCAACCAGCCCGCTGTCATACAGGAGTTGGAGACGTTCTGATCGTGTCCGGGACGAACCTTGAACAGTTCTTCGTTGAGCAGAGTCGAGGCGGCGGCGAATCCTGGGAGTGGGCGATTGGCGTGCAGGGGTTCGGCGTGGAGGAAGGTCCGACTCAGGAGGCTCATCCATTCCGCGACTGAGATCGACGAATCGGACTGAAACTGTTCCGCTGGAGTTCGTGGGGAGGAAGGGACGCTATCGCGAGCCGCGTTGATCCACTGAATCGTCTGAAACAGGCTGTCGGCATGTTGCGGGTGCGGTTTGCCAGAGATTTCTTGGAACAACTCTTGGCAATGCTCCCTAGTGAACGGCCTCGTCTGGCCCCCCTTGTTCGTCGTGGCCGGGTAGCCAAGACGGATCTGAAAACCGGGTATCAACTGCGACCTATTCGTGATGGCAGGGAGTTGGTCCGTTTGGGCAGTCAGCAGGATCGAGTCACGAAGGTAGACGTGAGCTGGCGGCAGCAAGCCGTAGGTGCGGCCAGTTCCCGTGGCCATCATCGAGAAGTTGAATGGAGGGCCATCGCCCTTCGACATGACGGACTGTGCCGAGAAATCATAGACCTGATAGTCCGACGGCCCGAACGGGATCACGTAGAAGACGCACGTCAGGATCAGCAGGCTCAGGCACAGCACCGACCACGCCGCGATTCGACCAAACGTCCCCAACCAACGCGGCATGGATTGACTCAATTGACCTCCGACCAACCGGCCGAGATCGGTCTCAGGCCACGGGGTCGTTGCGAAGGATTCCTTCACTACGGGAGCGTGCAACCACAGCAGTGAGAAGATGCTCAGAGGGATGCGGATGAAGGCTCCCACCGAGAGGGGGAGCAGCCCGACGACAGCGGCTCCTCGCACAAAGTTGTAGTTCTGACGGGAGTAAAC
>JAYTXB010001254.1:0-2519 GCA_043743205.1 Schlesneria sp. | reverse complement strand
CGACGCAGCACAGGCTCACGTGCGCGTCGTCGTCGGTTTCGATCGGACTCAAATGGAACAACCGCGACCGGGAGCAACGGCCCTCCCGCGCATCCGCTGTGGGCAGCAACCTCTCGGCTACGTCTGGCTACACGACCTGATCGACGCGATCCGCACGCGGCTGCTGTTTTGAAGAATGCTGCCCTCAACAAACCGACACCACTTGGATGACAAACTCCAATCACGACGAAGGACCGATCTGATGACTCATGTGACTGCGTGTCTGCTGGGACTGTTGTTGGCGGGAGCCGATCCCTCGGCCGAGTTGAAAGTGGAATCGGCACTCTTGACGTTGATCGAGCACGCAGACGTTTCGGCCAGTGAAGCGGGATTGCTCAGTTTGCTCATCGTCAAAGAAGGGGAGACCGCCGTCGAAGGGAAGCCGCTTGCCAAAATTGATGACCGCGAAGCGAAACTCGTCCATGCACGAGCCGAGACGGAACTGAAGGTGGCTCGCGCGCTGGCCAACAACGATGTGAAGGTCCGGTTCGCAAAGGCGTCCGTGGCGGTGGCCGACGCGGAACTCAAACGCGCGATGGAGTCGAACGAACTGTTTCCGAAGAGCGTCTCGCAGACGGAGATTGATCGGTTGAAGTTGCTCGCTGGCAAAGCCGTACTAGAAATTGAACAGGCCGATCTCGACCTGCAACAAGCGAAGCTCGCGCTCCAGGTGAAGCAACACGATCTGGATCGCGCGGCCCTTGCATTGGAGCGGCGTTTGGTCGTCGCACCGTTCCCCGGCATGGTCGTTCAATGGAAGAAGCAGCGTGGCGAATGGGTCGAGCCAGGGACGCCCGTGATGCGACTGATCCGATTGAATCGACTGCGCGCCGAAGCGTTTCTCGCATCGAAGACACTGCCACTCGATCTCGTCGGCAGACCAGCCACTCTGGTGATCGATGTCCCCGGCAAGTCCTCGGTCTCATTCACCGGCAAGCTGGTCTTCGTCAGCCCTGAGATCGACCCCGTCAACGGCCAGGTCCGAGTCTGGGCCGAAATCGACAACCACGACCTGAGCCTCAGACCAGGTCAAACCGGAACGCTGGTGATCGGAACCACCAAGTGATTGGGGCGACTCAAGCACGCTGATCAGGACGCGACATTCATCTTGGCGGCGTTTCCGAATTCTTCTGTTTCAGACCGCTCTCCACAACAAGTTTCATTCGGAATGTGTGTGACTGGAGTCAATCACTGTCGGGGTGCGTTATGGCATCTGGCAAGAGTCGTGCGCCGTGGACGACGCGCACAATGTTGACTGCTTCGTGGCCATCGAAGAAGTAAATCACTCGGTAACTGCCGACGTAGATTTCTCGCAACAACGAGAATCCTGCTTCACCGAGCAGACTCCCCGATTCCGGCAAAAGGACGAGTGATTGAGCTGACTGTTTGATTCGCTGCACAAATCGTCGGGCATTCACCTTGGAGTCTTTGGCGATGTAGTCCCGAATCGCCTTGAGGTCTCGCTGTGCGGAAACAGCCCAAACGAGGCGAGTCATTCGTCACCCTCCTCCCGCTCCAACTCACGAAACACATCATCGTGAGGAACGACCCGACCAGCGCTGATGTCTTCCAAGCCTTCCTCAATCTTCTGACGAACGACGATGCGGTACAAAACTTCGCTCCAAGTGGCATCCTCCGGCAGTCGATTCGCCAACTCTTGCACGGCACTCTTCACGGTCAACATGAGCGGTATCCCCAATCGGTTGAAAACAGATCGATCCCAAAGTAACCCGCGTGGAATGCGGTCGTCAAATGGTTGACGGCCCCGACATTCTCGAAGATTCAATACAACTCGCACCACTCACACGCCGGGTTCAGCCTTCTCCGACGGGTTCTCGCTCACGGCCTTGTTGAGTGCCTTGAGGTACGCGAGCGCACTGGCTTCGATGATGTCGGTACTCACGGCTTTGCCGTGGTAGCGGCGACCGAGGTAGTTGATTTCGACGGTCGCTTCGCCCTGAGCGTCCTCGCCGCCGGAGACCGCTCGGACTTGGTAGTCCTTCAATTCGGCGGTGACTCCGATGATCCGCTCCATCGCCTTGCAGACAGCATCGACGGGGCCGTCGCCAATGGCGGCGTCTCGGTACGACTTCGGTTCTGTATTGTTCGAGCCGGTCACGTTGGACTCATCGCGCAGTTCGACGGTGGCGGTGGGGATCGTGCCCGTGCCGGCAGCGATGTGGAACTGAACGAGCTTCCAGCGTTCGGCCGTGACGTTGGCTTGCTTGTCGATCAGCGCGACGATGTCGGCGTCGTAGACGTTCTTCTTTTTGTCAGCCAGAGCGATGAAATCGTCAAAGACTTTCTGGAGCTGCGCGTCGTCGAGCGTGTAGCCCAACTCGGCGACTCGGGCGCGGAAGGCATGTCGGCCGGAGTGCTTGCCGAGGACCATGTTCTCGCCGATGAATCCGACATCTTCGGACTTCATGATCTCATACGTCGCACGGTTCTGGAGCATCCCGTGTTGGTGGATCCCCGCT
>JAYTXB010001253.1:0-7883 GCA_043743205.1 Schlesneria sp. | reverse complement strand
GGCAATCCTCGAATGTCACTTCGTGGCAGATCTGCCAACTGATGCCGTCGCCGTTGTTGTGCCTAGAGCATTTTGAAGGTTGGTCTTCAGTAGCCACCGTCGCCAGAAGGTGGTTGTTCGCTCCCCTCCACGCTCTGGCGAGCGTGGCTACAACACTGCAAACCAACTCTCCAAGTGCTCTAGCCGCCACCTTCCGAATCAGCACGTTGCGGACATCTTGTAGGAAGATGCCGCCGCCGTGATTGCCGTCGAGGTTCCCTTCGAGGCACGATGCGACCCAGAAAAATGTGCAACTTCTCAACTGACGCTTCGAGTTGGTGTGGGGAAGAGAACTCCTGCCGGCCGCCTTAAGCGGCACGTTCTCAATCGTGGAAGGGAACTTTGTCGTCCCCATTGCGGCGGTAATATACCCAGCGTGGTCTTCGATGAGAGGCTCGCCGTTCAAAGCAATCTCAGCTCGATTGCCGCACGGTGAAGACTTGTCTTGCCGGGTTGGTGCCTCGCTGATCCAATACCGCCCAATCAGGCGGGAAGCCTGTGCAATCACTTCGGTTTTTCGTGAGAGGGTCCACGGATGGACATGCTGGTAATCCGAGGCGGGCGGCCGCTGCGTGGGACGGTGACGGTCGGTGGAGCCAAGAATGCGGCGCTGCCGATCATGGCGGCGACACTCGCTGCGACTGGGACGACGGTGCTCCATGGCGTGCCCGAACTGGTCGATGTTTCGACGCTCTCCCAAGTGCTGCGGTCACTCGGCATGACGGTCGAACGTCGTCCCGGCGGGTCGCTCGAATTGACCGTCGCCGACGAACAGCCCTGCTTCGCCGACTACGAATTGGTCCGTCGCATGCGAGCCAGCGTTTGCGTGTTGGGACCGATGCTCGGCCGTCGCCGTCGGGCGTGCGTCTCTCTTCCCGGCGGTTGCAACATCGGGCATCGACCGATCGATCTGCATCTCAAGGGACTGAGGGCACTCGGCGCAGAGATCACGATCGAACGCGGCTATGTCTTCGCGCGGGCTGACGTGTTGCGAGGTGCCGACATCTATCTCGGCGGTTCGTTCGGCAGCACGGTGACGGGAACCTGCAACGTCATGTCGGCAGCGGTCTTCGCGGAAGGAACGACCACGATCTCTGCCGCAGCCTGTGAACCGGAGGTCGTTGATCTCGGCAATTTTCTCAATGCGATGGGTGCTAGGATCGAAGGTCTCGGCACACCGCTATTACGGATTCAAGGCGTTCAGGAATTGAAAGCCGTCGAACATGAAATCATTCCCGATCGAATCGAAGCTGCGACGTTGCTCGTCGCAGGAGCGATCACGCGCAGTGAACTGGAAGTCGCCAACATTCAACCTGCACACCTGTCGGCGGTCATCGACGGATTGCGAGCGGCGGGAGCGACCATCGAATTGAAGGGCACTCGTGCCCGAGTTTCGATGCGGACCGCACCGCGTCCGATCGACGTGACCGCGCTCCCTTACCCCGGCATTCCCACCGACGTGCAGGCTCAATTGACGGCGCTGCTAGCTCTGGCAAATGGAATCAGCGTCGTCACCGACAAGGTCTTTCCCGATCGCTTCATGCACCTCCCCGAACTGATGCGCATGGGAGCCAACGTTCGTCGCGAAGGAGCCTGCGGGATCATCAGCGGCGTCACCCGACTGAGCGGTGCCTGCGTGATGGCTTCCGACTTGCGAGCCAGTGCTGCGTTGCTGTTGGCTGCGTTGGCCGCTGACGGCGAGTCCGTGATCCGCCGCATCTATCACCTCGATCGCGGTTATGACCGACTCGAACAGAAGTTGAATCTCGTTGGAGCCGACATCCGCCGCGTGACCGATGCCCCCGAGAACCTCCCGGCCAGCCTCCATCTCTCAACCGAGGATGAAGCTGCTCCCGCCGTCGATACGAGCGATGTCCCACCACCGCCGAAGTTCCTGACTCACCCGAGTGCCTCGCGCCAGCACGAGTCAAAAAATGCGGCCCTTCGCGATTGAAGGGCCGGAGTCACAGAGTCGGTTGAACAAACGTGGCTCGTCCATTCGCGTCTGCGTTTCG
The DNA here is from genome assembly GCA_043743205.1 of Schlesneria sp. Lineage (GTDB taxonomy): Bacteria > Planctomycetota > Planctomycetia > Planctomycetales > Planctomycetaceae > Schlesneria. Next base: position 5,829 of record JAYTXB010001253.1, on the reverse strand, counting down.
GCGAATGAACGAGGCGTTCGTGCGATGGCAACTGGCGATCACGGGAAGCCGATGATCGTCGTCCGCGTGAAGCGACTGGTGATGGTCGTCAGGAGATCGGTCCCCGTCCCGCCGTCCAATTGCAGCAACTGAGCGGTCGTGAGTCGGAGCGTGATCTGGTCGTTTTGGGTTCCCAGCTTCAAGTTCATCGTGGAGCAGTTCATTCCGGTGAAACTGACCACGTCGTTACCTGCCCCGAGATCCATATTGACGAGTATCGGACCGGTACTGACTTGGAATGTCGTGGTTGGTCGCCCATTCACTTGAGTGGCGGCTCCCGCTGTGACGGTGACGACCCCCGCTGTGTAACTGACATCCACGTTGTTCTGGCCTGCGTCGCCGGTCAGAGTGAGGGTCTTGGCGAGATCGTCGTATTGAGCAAGAACCTGGGGACCAACAGGGATCGGTCCCGGCCGACCGAAGTTGCCAATCCATGTCCCAAATGTGAAGTTCAGAGCGGCCGTGTTTTGAGCAAACATGCTGCTGACCCAGACTCCGCCATTGATCGCGGGATCGACAGCGATGCCGTTGTAGTCTCCCCATGCCCCATCGAACTGAAGCGATTTGGCGTTCCCTGCTTTCAAAACCTTGCTGGTCTCAAACGTGGTTTCGGCGGACTTCTTCAACGCGTAGCGGCACTCCGCAAACGTGCTTTTGCTGGAACGATTGAACACCGCGTAAACGTTGTTCGCTGAGTCGGCGGTCACAGCGGGAAACGAATAGGACTCGCCAAGTGCGCCCAACACGTCGTCCAGCACTTTGGTCTTGGTGGCCACGTTGATCGACTTGATCCCGGCCGCACACGTCAGTGTGCCAACGCGGATGCTGTGCCCTGTGTAGACGACACCGTTGCGATAAACCGCGTTCAGCAGACGACCATCGCCACCGTCGAGCATCAATGTCGAGGCAGGTTGAGCCATCTTGAGGGGAGCCGTCCAAGCGTTGAATGCAACATTGCCTTCGATCTTCAGAAGTGGCGGAGAGAACGTGGCGTTGGGCCAAGTTCCCGCGACCGAATAGAGCGTCACGTTGTTTCCCGCCGAGACCGGTGCGCTGACCATGTACTCTTTATTGGGAGCGCCGAACGTCACGCATGGTCGCACGGAAGAGGCCAACACCCCATTCGCATCTTGGATATTGATCAGGTCATAGTACCGAACGGGGCTGGAGGACGGACTGGTGAACTGATGCTTCGCGGCAACTCGAACCTTGGCGTAGCGGAACACACCCGAGGGTGACAATTGGTTAGTGGAGAAGTAGAGGCTCGTGTTGTCGAACCCGAGTGTCAGTGAATCGCTGAGGTCATCGGTGTCAGTCGTTCCTTGACCGTTGGTGTAAGTGTCGGATCGCAGTGTGAACAGCCGCCAACCTTGAGTGGGATTGGAAGTCAGCGAGACCTGAATCAAGATCGAACTCTCCGAACCCGTATCGTTGACCGCTCCCCACACGATGATAAACCGGCTGGAAAAATGGTCGTAGACGGCAGTCGGATTGAGCGGTGCCGAGCGTGGCGGGTTCTCGGTGTAGGTCGGATTGGCGATGTAGAACGCGTCAAAGAGGACTCGCGGATCGACGGTCGCAAGAGGCACGCCTGTCTTGCCCGAGATGCGGAACTGAGAGTTGATCGCTTGAACGAGGTGCGTCGGACCAGCGGCAATCTGGGCACTCGCAGGACCAAATCGCACCGAATCCTCAATCCCCGCAAAACCCAGATCCAAATCCGGCGTGAGGATCGAAGCCGCCGAAGTCACGCTGCCAACAGTCAAGCTGGCTATCGCCAAACAGACCGAACAAATCATCGCACGTGGTTGTCCAAAAATTCTTGCCACGATAGGCACCCCCAAAATGTCATTACCTAACCGCTCGCGAAGTCTCATCTCATTCGCGGGTAACCACGCTGACCAACGATCAACGGAAGTCTCATTCGCCTTGAAGAGACTGCGATCCCCAGCAATGGGACATCTCTTCCGCAGGCTACTCACACACCGCTCGTCGTGAACGGGCAAACTTGGTCGGTTCCAACAGATAAGCCGTGCAAGTTCAGAGCGACTCACCGCGATAAGCTATCGGAGTGAGTCCGCCGCAGGAATGAACTCGCAAGCTCGGAAACAGTTCGTGTCGCTGACGAATTGCGATTCAACCCCGACAACCATCGAGCCTGCTGAACCTTACCCGACCCGCAACACCCTCAAATCAGAATACGTCACTCGCGTACCCTCAACATCGTACACCGGTATTCGCTAGCGCGAACGTCACCGGTTCCCAAACTTCTTCAACAGGAACAACAACAACAGCGAACCCACTGTCGCCGTCACGAGTTGTCCCACCAGACCGTAAGCCTTGAGGCCGATCAGACTAAACAAGACACCGCCGAGAATGGCACCGATCATGCCCACGATCAGATTGTTCGCGACACCAAGGCTGCCCCCCTTCGTGATCTGACCAGCGAGCCATCCGGCGCAGAGGCCAATGAGCATCATGTAGAGAATGTCCATAATGCCCATTCGATGATCCTTAAAGTACAGCCTTCGCGAATTCGGCCTGCAATCGCATTCAACACAAACGCTTAGAAAACGGGGAAGTCACCGAGATGCAACGATACAGCATCGGTCAAGGGGCCAGCACGCGCTGAGCTTCACACCCACTCGCGGATCGTTTTCCCTTCGATCAAGCGGACGGGGCGGCCGTCGGGGCTTTGGGCGTGCAGGTCGAGCGGCAGGCCGAGTTTGTGGTAGATCGTGGCGACGATGTCTTCGCTGAAGTATTGGTTGCGGATCGGTTGGCCACCTTCGTCGTCGGTCGCTCCGATGACACTGCCACCGGGGACGCCTGCTCCCGCCATGATTCCGAAGCCCGCCGAGGCCCAGTGATCGCGACCGCTTGCCGAGTTGATCTTCGGCGTGCGACCGAAGTCGGTCAGCCAGACAACCAGCGTCGTTTCCAACAGGCCGCGTTGTTCGAGGTCGATCAGCAACTGAGGCAACGCGCGATCGACTCGCGGGATCAGGTTGTCCTTCAGGGCTTTGAAGTTGTTCTGGTGAGTGTCCCAGCCGCCGTCGGTGATCGTGACGAAACGGACTCCCGCCTCGATCAGTCGGCGAGCCATCAGGCATTTCTGACCGAATGGGTTGCGACCGTATTGCTCACGCAGGCGCGGGTCTTCCTGATCGACTTGGAACGCGCGGCGAGTCTCATTCGCCGTGATCATGTCGAACGCTGTCTTGTAGTTCTCATCGAGCGATTCGAAGTCGGCGGGCTGCACGCTGGTCGGTCTTTGCAGCGAATCGACAACACTCAACATCTTGCGGCGGCGATCGACTCGCTCGTTCGAGATGCCGGCCGGGGGCGTGATGTCGCGCACGATGAAGTTCTCGGCGTTCGGATCGGCCATAATCTCGAACGGGTTGTGTTCCAGACCGAGAATGCCCGACGTGCCTCCTCCAAACCGGTGGTCGATCGCGTTGCCAAGCTGAATGAACGGAGGCATCGCCGTCTTGAAGCCCATCTCGTGCGAGACGACCGAACCGATGGTCGGGTACGGCATCGCGGGGTTGAACATCCGGCCCGACATCACGTGCTGATCGGCCGTCCCGTGACTACCGTTCATCGGGTTCCAGCTTCTCAGCAAACCGAACCGGCCCAATTCCTGAGCCATCCTCGGCAGAATCTCTGTGAACTGAACGCCCGAGACCGCCGTGTCGATGACGCCGTACTCGCCCCTCACGCTGATCGGAGCCTGTGGCTTGGGATCGAACGTGTCGTGATGGCTCGTCCCGCCCTGAGTCCAGATCAGGATGCAGTTCACATCGGAACCACCCTTGGCTCCGTGGCCATGTCCCTTCGACTTGGCCATCGCCTGTCGAGCCAGAACATTCGGCAGGCTCACACCCAACCCGGCCAATGCGCCGACTTGCAGGAAGCTGCGGCGAGAAACACCTTCACACGTTCGCACAGTGCCGGGGAAGAGGTTCAGCATGGCAGGTTCCTCAAGGTGGGAGGTCTTGGCGGGTGTTCGACTTGGAGGATGGGCACTCTTGCCCGTCTTGTCTTCGCGTTGAAAGCTGGACGGGCAGGAGTGCCCATCCTACAAGTTCATGTTTGGCAGGTTCGGTTTGGCGGGGAATGCCGGTGGGGTAGGCGGGCAGGATTCTAAGGGGATCGGCTGGCACCGATCAAGACAGTCTGTTGTGATAATTGCATCGGCCCGGTCGATGAGACATCATGACCGCCATCAATCCGGCCGATTCAATCGGCCGTCCCGCCCGCCAAATCTGAACGGCCATCCCGCTCACCTTGCCGTTCCGGAGACCCGACATGTTATCCCGCTCCTCGTCGAAATGCCGTTTGCCACCACGGACAACTCGATCAGAACCTCATGTCATTGGCGGCAGTTCTCCCAACCGAAAGAAGGCAGGAACCACAGATTTCACGGATGACACAGATCAGACGGATCAGAAGGCAGATCAGTGCAGTGAGCAGTCGATGCTCCCTTTCTATTTCTTTCCTTTCTTATCTGCGCCATCTGTGAAATCTGTGTCCTCCGTGGTTCTTTGGCTTCGGTTTGGTTGCAGCCCACGATGTGCTTTGTTGTCGGCGATGTTTCTGGCCTGGTTCTCGGCGAGCGTCGCCTTCGCCGAACCGTTCATCGTCGCGCCGGAGACTGTCTCGCTGAAGGGGAACTTTGCTCAAACTCAACTCCTCGTCACGGCAGTTGCCTCGGATCGACCGGCGGGGTCGGCAGAGGACTTTACGCCTCGTGCAACATATGCCTCCTCGAACGATGCGGTTGTGACGGTCTCGACTTCCGGGCGACTCGTGCCGCGCGCGGATGGCTCGGCGGAGATCACGATCACGGTGGGAGGCGACTCGAAGAAGTTGGCCGTGACCGTGGCAAACGTCGTCGCGGAACCGGCCATCGACTATCTCGATCAGGTTCGCCCCGTCCTCTGGAAGGCGGGCTGCAACATGGGAGCGTGCCATGCGGCTCAGTACGGGCAAGGTGGTTTCAAGTTGTCGGTCTTCGGATTCGATCCGGCTGCCGATCGAAATGCGATGGCGCGAGACAGTCAGTCGCGGCGCATCAACCTGCTTGATCCGACTCAAAGCCTGATCTTGCAGAAGCCGACGATGCAGGTGCCTCACAGCGGAGGCCGACGATTGGAAGTCGGCTCGCGCGACTATGAACTGCTTGCCGCGTGGATTCGCGGCGGCGCGGTGGCTCCTGCGACCGAGCGAGCGATCTCGAAGCTGATCGTCACACCGGCCCAACGGATCGGTGAACCGGGCCTGAAGCAGCAGCTTCGCGTGGAAGCGGTCTACGCCGACGGTGAGACGCGCGACGTGACCGCCTGGGCCAAGTTCGACTCGATGGACGAGGGCCTCGTCGCCGTGACGCGCGAGGGTTTGTGTACCGTCGCCGGACGCGGTCAGGCTCCCGTTATGGTCCGCTTCGAGGGGCAGGCCGACATTTGTATGTTCGTCATCCCGTATGGTCCGCCCGCTCAACTGGTCGGCTGGACGAACAACAACACCATCGACGAACTGGCCGCAACGAAGTTCAAGGAACTCGGCATCGAACCGTCTTCGCTCTGCGATGACGCCACGTTTTTGAGACGCATCTTCCTCGACGCCACCGGCACGCTGCCAACTCGCGAAGAGATCGACGAGTTCCTCGCGATGACCGACGCGGACGCTGTGGCTCAATACAACATTTCAAACAAGTTCGGGGACTCTGTGAGCGGCACGGCGCTAGCCGCCGGTTCTTCACAACCACCGGCGGCTAGCGCCGTG
>JAYTXB010001252.1:0-1522 GCA_043743205.1 Schlesneria sp. | reverse complement strand
TTTGCCGTTTATGGAAACGAAGCCGGGACGGAAAAAGTCTGGCCATTCGACATCGTGCCTCGGATCGTCGATGCCACCGAATGGAACACGATCGAACGTGGTTTGAAGCAACGCATCATGGCGTTGAACATGTTTGTGGCTGATGTCTACGGCGAGCAGCGAATTCTGAAGGAAGGGATTGTCCCACGCGAGTTGCTGTTCTCTGCGCCGTGCTATCTGCCGCAGTGTGTTGGCCTGAAACCTCCCGGTGGCGTGTGGTGTCATGTCGTCGGAACGGATTTGGTTCGCGATGCGGACGGTGAGTTCTACGTCTTGGAAGACAATCTGCGTTGCCCGTCTGGAGTCTCATATGTCATCGAAAACCGGGAGGTGATGAAGCGAACGTTTCCGCAGATATTCGGAGGTCTGCGGATTCAGCCCGTCGAAGACTATCCCGAGCGGTTGCTCGAAACGTTGCAGCACGTCGCACCAGTGAATGGACACGCACCCAAGGCGGTCGTGTTGACTCCGGGGGTCTACAATTCGGCCTACTTCGAGCACAGTTTTCTCGCACAGCAGATGGGCGTCGAACTCGTGGAAGGTTCCGATCTGGTGGTCTCGGATGGCTACGTCTGCATGAGAACCACCCAAGGACTGCAGCGTGTGGACGTGATCTACCGCCGCATTGATGACACGTTTCTCGATCCACACACGTTTCGATCAGACTCGACATTGGGAGTGCCAGGGCTGATGGACGTTTATCGCAACGGTCGCGTCACGCTGGCCAATGCACCGGGAACGGGTGTGGCGGATGATAAGGCGGTCTACGCGTACGTCCCCCAGATCATCAAGTTCTACCTCGACGAAGAGCCGATTCTGAACAACGTGCCGACGCGGATTTGCAGTGAACCGGAGGACTTGCAGTACGTGCTGGAACACATGAGCGAACTGGTCGTCAAGCCGACGAACGAATCGGGCGGTTACGGCATTTTGATCGGTCCCCGTGCTTCCGCAGACGAGCTTCGAGCGTGCCGGGATCAGATCAAGGCGAATCCTCGCAACTACATCGCTCAGCCCGTGCTGTCGTTGTCGCGCGTGCCGACGATCGTGGACGATCACCTCGAAGGAAGGCACGTCGATCTGAGGCCTTACGTACTGTATGGCAAGGACATTTTTGTGCTGCCGGGTGGTTTGACGCGCGTGGCCCTCCGAAAAGGTTCGCTGATTGTAAACTCCTCACAGGGTGGAGGAAGTAAGGACACGTGGGTCCTCGCCGAACCGGCTCGCGAAGAGTTTGCCCGGCGGGTGGACGCTTCCACTACGGAGCCTTTGGTGGCGTGACTCATCGTGTTGCTCGTTCGCATGATCTGTGGTCGAGCTTGTTCAGTTGAATGGCATCACTTTCGAGTTTCCCTCCATGCTGAGCCGTGTTGCTGACTCCATGTTTTGGATGAGCCGCTATATCGAGCGAGCCGAGAACATCGCGCGCTTCCTTGATGTCAATCTGCATCTGACGCTCGACCTGGGTGACAGCATCGACCAG
>JAYTXB010001251.1:0-5310 GCA_043743205.1 Schlesneria sp. | reverse complement strand
GTCGCCGCCATCGCGCAGGTCGCGCATGACCCAACGCTTGGTTTCGTCGATCACCTTGGCTCGAGTCGGATGGGGCACGTCGTCACGAAACCGCTTCAGCGCATCGGTCTCCGCGACAAACCACCGCAACTCTTCCACCGGCCCAGTCTGGAAGGCGTGTTGCAACATGGTCAGTCGAACCTCGAATGGCGTCGTCAGCGACCCCAATTTGAGATCGGCTCGCTCGGCCAAATCGCGCCGCAGCACGATCGACAGGTCTTCGAGGCGAATCCGTCCGCGCCCCAACTTCTCGCGATAGCGATCTTCACTGAGATATGGCTGCACGCCGAAGAGGTTCGCTCCCAGCAACAACCCTTGTTCAAACGGCAAGTCTTCGAGAGCCTGCAACGTGTTGAGAAACACGAACGCCGTGATCGGCCCGTGAATCGGCAATAGTGCGGCCGACTTTTCGATCGAACATTTCAAACACTCGTGATCGGCCGAAAGCGGTTTGGCGTGAGTCGATTGGTCCGGAGTGGAATTCATTGTCCATCGCTTCAGCCACCGAGCGGCCGATGAAGTGGGAGTGTGTGTTTGGTCGAAGGTGGGAGTCGAAAGTCGAGTGGTGTGGTTGCCACTCCGAACAACTCGGGGCAGGTATTTACTGATCGTCATTCAGAGCGAATGCCATCACCCTCGCTCACTTACTCGACCGTAACGTTCAGGTGTTCGACTATAGGACCGGCTCGAAGCGCATCCTAGCCGAGGTCACTTACAAGGCCGAAAGTTCATTCCAAATCGCGTCCACCGCCCAAGACGGGCTTACAAGTCCGTCACTCGCCGATGAGATGAGATCGCCGAGTCGCGGCTTCACAGTTATCATCGACGGTCAATCGCAGGCTCCACGACCAAGCCGCCTGGCACTGGCACTTCGGTTTTCGGACGAGTATGCCACGCTCTGAGTTCTGGAAGGGCGTGCTACTCAAACCGATAACTTCCACACGACCACGCTTACAAAAGGTGTTGCTTCCGTGCGAATTCTTGTCATCGAAGACGATCCCGTGATTGGCCGCTCGCTCGTGCAGGGCTTCACCGAAGCAGGTCACAAATGCGATTGGGTGCAGGACGGCGCGGCGGGGACAGAAGTTGCGAAGTCGCAACAAGCCGAGGTCATCGTGTTGGACTTGATGCTGCCGAAGCGGGGCGGGCTGGAAGTCTTGGGCGACCTCCGCAGTGTCGGTTTGCAATGCCCGGTGATCTTGGTGACCGCCGTCGGTACGGTCGAAGATCGGATCAAGGGGTTGAATGCCGGGGCCGACGATTATCTCGTCAAACCGTTCGACTTTGCCGAGTTGCTTGCGCGCGTCAACGCGATTGTCCGTCGCACGAATCATCGGCCAGCCCCGATCATCAACGTCGGCGAAGTCACGCTCGACCTGACCACGCGTCGGGTCACCCGCGCCGGTCGCGATGTCGATCTCACTCCAATCGAGTTCAGCATGACTGAGCTGATGATGCGATTCGCGGGACAGGTCGTCACGCGGAAGATGCTCTGCGAGCATGTCTGGGGCTTCAACTGGGACGGCACCACCAACGTGATCGAAGTCCACGTCAATCGGCTCCGTGGCAAACTCGACAAGAGTGAGGGACCCTCCTTTATCACAACCGTGCGCGGGCGCGGCTATGCGATCGCCAATGAAGACGTACCGCTGATATGAAGCGTCACTCGCTCACGGTTCGCTCGCCAGCCACAGCGCCAGCTTGAGATTCGCCTGCGTCCACAACAGCGGACAGATGTCGTTCGGGACGTAACGGCCCGCTTCGCGAAAGTACGACTCGGGGCAACGATCCGCACCGAAGCGGGAGCCAGCGCGAGTCAATTGGTTCAGTGAACGATTGAGATGCTGCGACTGTCGCCGTCGGTCCTCATCGTCGTTTGATCTCGCCCAACGCAGACCGTAATGGATCGAAAGGATCGGGTCGAACAAGCACCACTGCGCTTCGAGGCCCGGCTGAAGCAGACGGTCTCGCTCAGCCAAGTTGTCGCTGAAATCGGCGGTACGCTGATCGGCGGCCAGCTTCTGCTTGTAGTCCGCACACCAGTACGAATCGCCGAGATACCTTCGGATGCCGTGATCGCCCAGTAAGTGCGTAGTCACATCGTGCGCGATCTCATCCGCCTGCGAACCTTGCACGACTCGATACGGATAGATCAGAAACAACAGCGCCGCGTCGGTGCGCCGTTGTTGAGTCGCTTCGTCCTGTCGGCACTCCCAAGGCAGGATCGCCGCAAGCTCACTCTGGCCGCGCAGAGCCAACTCGCGCGCGAGTGACTTCCTACCGACATCTGTCTCCGAACACGAACTCTGCCACTCAGAGAACTGCTTCAACCCGGCGGTTGCCACACCGATGCTCGACGCGGCCACCTTGCGGACCTCTTCCCAATGTCCACTGTCTTCGTCCTGCCAAAAGGAGATCGTGTGGAGGAACTCAACCAGTTCCTCCAGCAACCGGACCTCGTCGCGCGAAGGCGTCAGATCGCCCGCTGCCGCCAGCTTCGAGTAGAGCCAGAGAAACCCTCCGAGCGCGTCGTTCTGAGCGTGCGACCACTTCTCATTCAACTCGATCAGTCGCTCGCCATCGAAGCGAATGTGCGGACGCTGCATCGGGTCTTGCGAGTCACTTTGGCCAGAGATCGCTTCCGTGAAACGATGTCGATGCCGAATGAAGAAGCTCATCAGCGCCGTCATCGCCGCCGCCGCCTTGCCACGCTCGCCCCAGACCCAATGTGCGTGAGCAATGTGAACGTTGTCGCGCACCCAGACCGAGCGATACCCCGTCGATTCGAACTCCGCCCCGTCACCCGCCGCCGCCGAGAACAACCCCGTCGGAAGCGTCGGGAACCGAAACGTCCCGCGTTCTTCCAGGAACTCCAGTACTCGCCGAGCATCCTCAACCAGATGATCCGCGCGGAGCGTCCGTGATGAATCCAACTCGGTCATGGAATTGTCGCGTACAGCAGTCATGTCGTCCTCAAGCAATCATGGAATCAACGGAGCAGGGCCGGTTCTAACAGCCGCTTTGGATCTGTGAAAGACGGTCAGTTCGTACCTCGCCTCGAAATCGGATGAGCCTTCGGAACCGGTGACTTTGATCTGCCATGTGGCTTTGAGTTCGGTGGTCTCATCGTTCAGCAGAGCGGTACACGGCAGATTGGCTGATGACTCGAAGCGGGCTGACGATCCGATGTCGATGTTCGGGATGGTCACTGTTTCGCGATACAGCTCTGTGTCCGAATCGCCCTCTCCGGTGGATTTTCTGATGACGGTCAATTCAAAGATCAGTTCCGGCGAGGCGGGGCGTTCGACGAGGAAGTCGAGCGTGGCTTCAAACGGCTGGCCCACGAACAGCGGCCACGGGCGAACGATCAGCGGCGGGACGCCGAAGCGGAGGCGTTGATGCACGGCCAGGATTGCTCGCCAAGCGGCCACCAGACCGACCGCTGGAAACGCAATCGCTAGCCATTCGAGCGACGGGCCTTGCTGAAACACGCCCATGAGAACAGGTGTGAGAATCGTCCATGTGAGGATATTCCACAACACCGCGAAGATCACCACACCAATCCATCTGGGGAAAGGCCGATACGTCCCTTCCGACATCGGCTCATCCCAAGTCCAAGGTTCCGTCGGCCGCAAATCGCGCGCGTCGTTCATGCGGCGCGTCTTTCTGTTCACGTAAATCAGGCCAATCAGACCGCCAACACCGACGCCGCCAAACACCAGGACAAAGATGAACTCAAACGCCAACATCTCGATCCGCAACTCACGATACAGCACACTTGTCGATGGATCGTTGGGATTGACGAAGCAGCGGAACGGACGGCGTTGCAGGCGGTGCGTGTTCAGTTCGTCGAAGACCTGCTGTTGAAAGCGGCCAATGTTATCAGAGCCAGAACCGAACCAAACGCGGTTCCCGGTGAAGGGCTGGTTGTTGAACTCGTAGCTGTAGTCGGCATCGACTCGCCAAGAACCGCCCTTGCCGCCCCTTACGGCTTCGACACGAACAATCTCACAAGGTCGCTCGATCCAACTCTGAGCCACCCAGTAACTCCAAACGTGCCACGCCATCATCATCGCTGCGCCGATTCCCACCGCAGCAAACGGCATTAGAAACAGGACACCGCATCCCGTGCCGATTAATGACGAACCTTTGCGAGTCCCCATCGAGCATCTCCGCAAAATCGTCGAGTGCGGGAAGTCTTCCGAACGCACCATCTCAGGCCAAAGACACGGTGTGTTCGGAAGACTCCACACACCCTACCGGACTGGATTGTTCATGTCGGTCTTTCCGTGAGGATGAAGCCGTGTCGGTAGCTTATGCCGCTCACCGCCGCGAGAGAAATGTCTTGGCGAGCCGTGTGCCGTAAGGCCACGGGTTTCCGACATCGATCAAGAACCCGCAGCCTTACGGCATGCGGCTTGCTAATCTCGCACCGTGGGCTGATGAGTGAGGTGTCGCTACTTCTGCGGTTCCTTCACCGGCTGGCGTTGTTGCAGCAGGAAAGCGATCAGGTGCGGCAGGTTCTGTTCGCCGATCTGCTCGACGACGTTCGACGGCATTGGTGAGAGGGCCGTGATGCGGGACTCGTCGATGTCGGCGTTGTTGATGCGGATTTCTTTGCCTTGCGCGTCGGCAAGAATCACGCCTCCTCCTTCTTCGCGCAGCTTCAGTCCCGTAATGACTTGGCCCTTTGTCGTCGAAACCGTTGTCGCGCGAAAGGCCGCGTCGATGTTGCGGTTCGGGTCGAGGATGTCTTCCAACAACCGGTCGAGTCCGCGTTGGCCGATGCCATCGAGTTGCGGGCCGACTTTGCCTCCCTCAGCGCCAAGACGATGACAGTTCGCGCAGACCTTCTTGAAGTGCGCGGCTCCTATTTCCAGCGAGGTCGTCGTCGTGGTCTGGCTCGCCGTGAACTTCGCGATCTGTTGCTTCAATCGCTCATCCGGCGCGGGCAGGTCTTTCGTGAGGTCACTCAACCGCGCAGCGAGTTCCGGCAGCGAGGTCGCTTTGAGTCTGTCGATGACCGGCTTGTCTTGCAGCAGCCGCGCCGAGGCTTTCCCCGTGGAGACCAGCGTCAACAAGGAGTCGGCTCCCGGCCGAGTCGTCGCCAGCGCGAGGGCGATCGGTTGTTGCAGCGACGCCGGCGCAGAGGCCAAGGCCGTGCCGAGGCTGTTCCGTGCAGATTCGTCATCGACCGATCCCAACTGCTGCGCGAGTGACAACCTCAACGCGGCCGGTTCCGCGTTGTTGGTCATCAGTGTTCCGAGTGCG
>JAYTXB010001250.1:0-1029 GCA_043743205.1 Schlesneria sp. | reverse complement strand
GCTGCTTGGCTGCGTGTCGAGTTCAACTGCGCTTCGACTTCATCGACGATGTCGGTCAGTCGTTCGAGGTTCTGACCGACTCGTTCGAGCTTCCGTTGAGCTTCAACCTTCCGCGCCTTGAAGCGACTGATCCCGGCCGCCTCTTCAAACACCGCGCGACGACTGGTCGGGTTGGCTTGCAGAATCTGATCGACGCGCCCTTGTTCGATGATGCTGTACGTGGACGTTCCCGCACCGGTCCCCATGAACAGGTCTTTGATGTCCTTGAGCCGAGCGGTCGCGCGGTTGAGCAGATACTCGGCGTCACCATTGCGCCAGATGCGGCGGCCGATCTGAACTTCCTGCGCGTCAGTAGGGAGCCAGCCGGAAGCGTTGTCGAACGTGATCGTCGCTTCGGCGTAGGCGCTCGGCTTGCGGCTGGTCGAGCCGTTGAAGATGACATCGGTCATCTCTTTGCCGCGCAGACTCTTGGCCGACTGATCGCCCAGAATCCACTTCATCGCATCGACGACGTTGCTCTTCCCACTGCCGTTCGGCCCGACGACGCTGGTGATGCCCGTCGAGAAGTCGAACCGAGTGCGATCGGCGAAGCTCTTAAAGCCGAACAGTTCGAGGGACTTGAGCATGGGAAAGGCCAGACGAAACGCAAATGATCAGGACCGTCGCATCAATCGCGGTTGGGATTGGAACAAGGGGGCGCTCTCCCTCACTAACGCTGCGGGTTACTTCTTCGGCCCACCAAACCAGAAGCTGCGCTTCGGCTTGGCCTCTTCCTTCTTGGAGGTCGCTTGCTTGGGAGCGGTTTGGCCTGCATTCGGTTCGTCACTTTGAGCCGGTGGGGCATCGCTGTCAGATGCGGACTTTGTCGCGGTCTTGGCCGGGACGTTGGCCATGCTGGAGGAGCCGTCCCCTTCCTTCTTCTCCTTCACCTTGCGAGCCGCCACTTCTTCGGGATCGTTCTGTTCGGGGAACAGGTTCGGCATGTAGTTCTCTTTGCCGACCTTCGTCCCCTTCTTGCTCCCTGGCTTG
>JAYTXB010001249.1:0-1490 GCA_043743205.1 Schlesneria sp. | reverse complement strand
ACACAGCGAATCGATCGATAAGTAGGCTTCGCGCTTCTCGTGCTCGTCAGTCCGCCGCGTCGAGTCAGAGATGACTTCGACAATGACCACTGGCGCGTCGTGAAACGTATCGCTAGCCGGATTCAGACGGCAGACGACCGACACGTCGGGATAATAAAATCGCGTGCCCTGCGCTTGCCGGACGCGAATCTTAGTATCTGAATTGAAGACCTGGCAAGACTTTCCACGGAGCTGCGCACCCAACGAAACCGTGCCGTTGGTCGCGATCCGATTATGTGCATTGGTGGCCCCCACCATCGCGTACACACCGCCATCGACGTATTCGTGCTTATGTTTGGCGGTCTGCTCGCCGTGGAGGTAATCGCGAACCGAGATCGGCTGATAATGGGATGCGGTGCTCATGTCCCCAGTCTATCCGAGTGCTCACCAACCGCCAATCTGTCATTCCGAACCGTGATTCGCAAACAACGAGTCTACATCAGCGGTCGTCAAACGTCGACGGACGCCAGGGGCGAGCAAGTCATACATCAGCGAGTTGGGATCGTCATCGTGCTCCAGGCCGAGCAAATGTCCCAACTCATGCATCACGACGGATAGCAAATCGACCCGACCGCGAGCCTCCTCGGAAACCGCTTGACCCAAGTCATCAAACTCCTCGCTCTCGTTCGGTGTCGTATCCACGAACCAACCAAAACCAGCGGCATCTCGGTCGAGCCAGATCGTGCTGCCCGCAGCCGCAGCCAATGTGCGCCCTGCCAAATCGACCACTTGGAATTGCACGGAGTTCAAACGCCCCGCTGCCGGGTCGGACTGGTTCGCCATGAACCACGCGGCAACCGCCGCCGTGAAGAGCGGCTGAACTTGATCCGCCTCAAGAGCCTCTGCCACGGGTGCGGTTGCCTTGGTCGCGGCCAGCAGCGGCGCGGCGACCGTCAGCGTCAGACCATTCGCCCCGTAGCTCGGCACAAACACATTTCCACCACCCGCATCCAAACCCGTGATTAGCGCGAATTCACCAACCTTCGCACCATACGTCAGCACGGAAAATTTCGTCCCGATCGCCGGCACGAATTCATTGATCCGCGTCAACTCCAGCGTCCCATCCAGTGTCGCGGTACCCGTGACTCGCAGTTGGTCATAATTGACGCCCGCACCCAATCCGCCGATCTCGATCGCCACCTTTCCCGCAACCGCCTGTGTGTAGTTGCCGCCAATCGTCAACGTGCCAGGCGATGTGCCCGGACGGACAAAGTTTTGATTTATCACATCGCCGACAATCGTCCCGCCATTCCCACTCAGCACGCTGTTCGGCTCAATCTGGAGTGACCCCGTAATTGTGCCACCACTTTGCACAATGACAGAAACGTATGAGAGCATCACCGATGCAGTAGTCAGCGTTCCGCTGTCGCGAACGGTAATACCGAATTCGTACGCAGCCGCACTGCTAACTGTCTTCAGTGCTGACAAATCAACACGACTTCTAATGCCAT
>JAYTXB010001248.1:0-2242 GCA_043743205.1 Schlesneria sp. | reverse complement strand
GCAACCGTAATGAAATTGAAAATGATGTCGCCAATCGAAAGGTTGGCATCGGGATTTGCCCTGCGTGAACGAGTGCGAACTCGACAGATCGCTCATTTTCGGTCCGTCCATTCTGATTGGACTGATGATCGCATCGAACGCGCGGCAGCTCAGCGAATGTTGCTTGCGTCGCTAAACAAGCCTACTCGTGTGATCATCCGCCTGATGTCCAGCCTGTCGAAGCAAGGTTCTACTCGCCATATGGCTGCCGCTGAAGCCATGTTGAGAACCGATGGCCATTCGCTAAATCGGGGCGAAGTTGAGTTCTTCGCGTCCTGTTTTGACGTACTCGACATCTGGCAGGCGATCGTGGCGCGAGTCGATTCAGCACCGCTCAACAACACCCACGAGAATTCTTGATTGAGCACGGATTCGCGCGAGTGGAAAGCATTCATCGTGAATGCTTCAACGGGTGGTTCGCGATCTCGTCTCAGAACTGCTTCAAGAATCGCAGTTCGTTGTCGTAGAAGTGCCGGATGTCGGTGATGCCGTGACGCATCATGCAGAAGCGGGCGATCCCCAAGCCGAACGCGAAGCCGCTCACCTGTTCCGGATCGTAACCGCAGGCGCGCAGAACGTTCGGATCGACCATCCCCGCACCTCCGAGTTCTAACCAACCCGAACCGCGCCGCGCGTCGAACTCAACACTTGGCTCGGTGAACGGGAAGAACGACGGACGAAAGCGAACGACGGTTCCTTCACCCAGATACGAAGCCGCGAACAGTCTCAAGACCGTCTTGAGCGATGACATCGTGACATCCGGGCCGATCATCAGGCCCTCCATCTGATGGAACATCAGATGGTGTGTGGCATCGACGGGATCAGGACGATAGACGCGACCAACGGAAACAATTCGTACCGGAGGTGGGCGATGTTCCATTGTCCTAATCTGGACCGTCGAAGTCTGGCTTCGGAGCAGCCGGGCTTCCGAGTTCGTAGACGAGGCAACAGACAGGTAGAAATTGTCCAAAGGGTTTCGAGCGGGATGGTCATCGGGAATGTTGAGGGCCACAAAATTGTGCCACTCGTCTTCCACCTCAGGCCCCTCTGCCACGTCGAACCCAAACCGAGCCATGATCGCTTTGAACTCGTCGATCGTCTGTGACAGCGGATGCCGACTTCCAATCTCGCGGCAACTTCCCGGAAGAGTCACATCGATCCACGACTCGGATTGCTTGGGCTTTGCGAGTTGTTCTTTGCGGCTTTCCCAAGCAGAAGTCACTCGTTCTTTTACTGCGTTGAATTTTGCGCCGATCGCGGGGCGCTGATCAGGCGGAACCTGTCCAAGCACGGCCTGAAGATACTTAAGCCGCCCCTGCTTCTTGCCAAGGAACTCGATCCTCACCGCCTCAAGTTCACCGGCACTCAAGACTCCTGCGATCGCTAACACGGCCGCTTGTTCGTAGTCGGCAAAGGACTGGTTGTGGTCCATGTGTGTCGTCACCGAAACGAGAAATTGAAAGAACGTTCTCGGAAATTCAACCTGCGGTCGAGCATTGATTAGCTCGCTCCAAAGCAATCAGAGACTCACCGGTGAGACGAGAAGTATCAGAAAAAAAACACCGCCTAACGGGATCCCGTGGCGGTGCATTGAAACCAAAAGCTCGTCAAAACCATTCGCTGATCAACTCTTGCTGGCAACACTCGCCAGAGCATCACGCGCCGAAGACGCAACCTCGTCGAACACAAGCGGCTCGTGAATCGCTAGCTCGCTCAGTGTCTTGCGATTCAAACCGAGATTCGCCAACTGCAAGCCGTGAATGAATCGGGAGTACGACATCCCTCGCATCTCAGCGGCAGCCTTGATCCGAATGATCCACAACGCACGGAACTCACGCTTGCGGACCCGTCGATCTCGATAGGCAAAACAACGGTTGCGAACCACTGTCTCTTTGACTGTGCGCAACAAGTTCTTGCGGCCGCCGTAGCTTCCCTTGGCTTCACGAAAAAGTCGTTTGTGTGCTCGATGGCGGGCGAAGAGAACAAAGGGGTCAAAGAGAACAAAGGAACAGAACAAAGGGGTCAGAACAAAGGGGTCAGGACTCTTTGTATGGCTATCCGCCATCAAGCTCAATCAAAGAGTCCTGACCCCTTTGATCTGTTCCGTGAGTAACTCCTCTTTTATAATATGCACTTTCACCTTCGTGACCAGCTCGTGATAGAGCCGTCTCAACCATCGGTTGGCGAGGGCCGCCGAAGCCAC
>JAYTXB010001247.1:0-11946 GCA_043743205.1 Schlesneria sp. | reverse complement strand
CGTCCCGTTCTCGGAGTTCTTCGAAGGCTCCAACCTGCGGAGCAAGATCATCGGCATCTTCCTCGCCGTCTTGGAACTCCTCCGCCACCACGGCTTCCGCGCCGAACAACCCTCCGAGTTCGCCGACATCCTCGTGCTGCCCCCGCTGACCGATGCCGCCACGAACGCCGCCGTCGCCTGAGGCCCGTCGAACTACCTCGCGCGGACCTGAATCAGACGTTTCCAAGTTTGGCCCCCACGCCATCGGCGTGGGAGCGAACGCGGGCCAACCGTGGATCGCACGCACACCGTGGGCGTGGCGGCTAAGGACCGGCGCATCAATCACGGGCTTCATCAATCTGATGATCGAGGCGAGCCGGATGCCGTGAGGCCCCGGGTTCTTCGCTTAGAATTCCGGGGCCTCACGACTCCCGGCTCACCAAACCCAGACAGTTGTTGTTGTTGTTGTTGTTGCGCCAGTCCTAAACGTCCCACTTCCAGCCGTACGCGGGATAGAACTGGCCGGGTGCGTGCCGTCTTCGAGACTGCCCCTCACATTGCAGCCGCGACCCCTGTTGAGTAGCGTCGAGCCGTGTTCCACTGGTTCGGCTTTCAATGGCTTGGGTGCAGGCTCCTCACATGATGCGATTCATTTTCGTTCTGCTCTCGGTGACGTGGTTGTTCGTCGGTGAGAGCCACGTTCGACCCAACAGTTCGTGGGGAGCTGAGTCCGCCGAACAACGACTCGCTCAAGCGCGCGAGCATCTTCAGCGAGGCCGGTATGGCGAAGCTCTCGAAGTCCTAGACTCGCTCGCGAAAGAAGAAACTAAGGACGTTAATGCAGTTGAGTTGGCGAAGGCTCGTTGCGAGGCGTTGCTCGCGCAGGGTGAGCGGGACTCGGCGGAGAAGATTCTGAACGAAGCGATCACGGCGCATGAAGACGCGGCGGCGTTGTTCGGTCTCCTCGCGCGAGTTCAGTTCGAGCGGGGGCGGTACGAGGCCGCAGATGCCTCCGTCGCGAAGGCGTTGAAGCTCGACAGCAACCAGTTGCAGGCGAGGCTGATCCAGGCGCATCTGTGGACCGAGCGGGGTGAGATCGCGAAGGCCGACACCGGCTATCGCTGGTTCGTCCGCTACTACAACAGTCAGCAACCCAGCGAGGCTGAGCCGCTGCTGTTCGTCGGCGAGGGAGCGGCCCAGTATGCGCGCTGGCACAGCGTCGCGCAAATCTTCGACTTCTGTGTGAACACGGTGGCCAAGGACTCTCTCAAGGCGGACAAGCTCTGCTGGCAGGCTCATCATTTGACGGGGCGGCTGCTGCTCGAAAAGTACAACCGGGCGCAGGGCCTTCCCGAACTGAAGGCCGCGCTGGCGATCAACCCCAACGCCGTCGAAGTCCATGTGCAACTCGCGCAATCCGCCGTCGGTGAATACAACTGGGACGAGGTCGAAGAGGAGGCCAAGCGAGCGCTCGAGATCGCTCCCAAAACTCCGGGTGCCTTGCGAGCGTTGGCCGAAGCCAAGCTCTACTTTCGCGACGCCGACGCGGCCGAGAAACTGCTGACTGAAGCACTGGAGATCAATCCCGTCGATCAAGAGACGCTGGCTCTCGTGGCGACGCTGCGGATGTTGCAAGACGGCTGGCCTGATGTGGCGCGGTTGAAGGTGCTGCTCGACAACCTTGATCGGATTGCGGGGTTGAAGCCGGAGGAGTTCGTCGAGTTGTTGGCCAAGGGACAAAGAGAAGACCCCTCACCCCCGGCCCCTCTCCCCGCAAAGCCGGGGCGAGGGGAGAAGGCATCGCCAGACGAGAAGACTCCGGTCGGCGGAGCGACCGGACTACAGTTAGATGCGACCGGACTACAGTTGACTCGGTTTGAAAAGATCGTCGTCGAGGTGGCGACTCGCAATCCGAAGCCGGGCTATTTCCTGACGGCACTCGGGGAGCAGGTTGATCGGTTCCGGCAGCACGCCATCGCCGAGCCGCTCTTCAAACAGGCGATCGTGTTGATGCCGCAGCTCTCGCAACCCAAGACAGCGCTCGGCCAGGTCTACATGCAGACTGGACGCATGGAGGACGCGAAGCGGGTCTTCGACGACGCCTTCAAGGCCGACCCGTATCACGTCCGGGTCAGCAACATGCGGAAGGTGTTGAAGGTGCTCGACGATTACAGCACGGTGACGACCGAACACTTCGTCATTCGGGCCGATGCCAAGCTCGACAAGCTGCTCGCGCGGTATATGGCCGAGTATCTCGAAGAGGTCTACCCCGAACTGACGACTCTGTTCGGCTTCGAGCCGGAGAGCCGGACGCAGATCGAAATCTACAACGAAGCGAAGGGGCTGAACGGGCACCAATGGTTCAGCGCCCGCATGGTCGGCCTGCCGTGGGTGCAGACGATCGGAGCCTCGACCGGCTCGATCATCGCCATGACCAGCCCGACGGCGATGGAGCAGCCGCTGAACTGGGCACGCGTGATGAAGCACGAGTTCGTGCATGTCCTCACACTCCAGCAGACGCACTTCAACATTCCGCATTGGTACACCGAGGCCCTCGCCGTGCGCTCCGAGGGCTACCCGCGGCCGGTCGAGTGGAACAAGCTGCTGCTCGACCGAGTCCCCAAGGGTGAACTGAAGAATCTCGACAACCTGAGCATGGGTTTCATTCGCGCCGGCAATCAGGCCAACTGGAACTTCGCGTACTGCCAGAGCGTGCTGTATGCCGAGTACATGGTCGAGCGATTCGGTGAGCCTTCACTGGCGAAGCTGCTCGATGCGTATCGCCGCAACCGCACGACCGACCAGGCGGTCCCCGAGGTCTTCGGCGTCGAGAAGGCCGATTTCGAGCAGGGCTATCGTGAGTTCCTCGACAAGCTCGTCGCGGGCCTCAAACAGACCGAAGCCGAACCGGAGATCAAGCCGTCGCAGATCGAGAAGGCTTACGAGAAGAACAAGGACGACCCGAAAGCCGCCGCCGACTATGCGCGGCTGCTGCTCTTCATCCGCGAGCGAGACAAGGCCCGCAAGCTCGCCAACGAGGTCTTGAAGAAAGATCCAACTCAACCGGTCGCCGCTCTCGTCGCCGGGGCCTTGCTGTTGCGAGACGACAAGCCCGACGAGGCCGCCAAAGTCATGGAGCCGGCCCTCAACAAGGAGCATCCGAACCGGCACCTGCTCGAACTCTTCCTGCGAGTCCGCCTGAAGCAGAAGCTGCCCGACGAGGCTTTTTCATTGTGCCAACTCGGCCAGCAACACTTCCCCGACAACAGCGACTGGTGGAGAGGAACCGCCGCCGCCGCCAAGCTCACCGGCGACAAGGCCAAGCGCCGCGAGGCTCTCGAAAAACTGGTCACGCTCGAAGCCGACGACCCCGCCCCGAGAAAGGCCTTGTCCGAGATGGCCCTCGCCGAAGGCAACTTCGACGACGCGCTGAAGTACGCCAAACTGACGCTGCACATCGACGTCCTCGACGCCGACGTCCACCGCCTCCTCGGCGAATCCCTGCGCGGCCTCAAACACTACGACCGCGCCATCGCCGAATTGGAAACCGCCCTCGAACTCAAACCCAAAGACGCCGACCTCCAAGTCTCCCTCGCCGAAACGTTTTCATTGGCCGACCGCAAAGCCGACGCGAAGAAACTCGTCGATGAAGTTCTCAAACAAAAACCCGCTCACGAAGCGGCGAAGAAGTTGATCGAGAAGCTCAAGTCGGGGGCGGAGAATCAGCCGTGAAGAAGTCGCCGAAGAAAACTGTCGCCGAGGTTCCGAAAGTGAAAGCGGTCACGATCGTGAGGAAGTCGGCGGTGGCCCAATCCAAGCACGAGTCCTCGTTCGCTGAAGTTGTGAACCTGATTCAGCAGACGCGACAACGGACGTTTCAGAAGTGGGTCAGTTTGACCGAAGTAACGAGTGTGGCACGCCCTGAGTCCTCGAAGGGCGTGGAATTAATCGCGATCCCGAATCCACGCCCTTCGAGGACTCAGGGCGTGCCAGCCAAACTGACCCACTACCGACGTTTCAGGCGGTCAATGCGGCGCTGGTCGATCTTTACTGGCGTGTCGGCGAGTACATCAGCCGCAAGCTGGAGACGGCCGCGTGGGGTGAAGGGATCGTTGAGGAACTTGCGCGATACATTGCAAATCAGCATCCGGACATCAAAGGGTTCACCCGCGCGAGTTTGTTTCGGATGCGGCAGTTCTTCGACACTTACCGTGACAGTCCAATTGTCGCACCACTGGTGCGACAATTGCCTTGGACGCACAACCTACTGATCTGGAGCCGCTGCAAACGACCCGAAGAGCGCGAGTTCTACCTGCGACTCTGTATCCGCGAACGGTGGGGCAAGCGCGAGTTGGAACGGCAACTGTCAGGATCGCTGTTCGAGCGAACAATTCTCTCACCACCAAAAGTGTCTCCACTGGTGACACAATTGCATCCCGAAGCCTTAGCCCTATTCAAAGACACGTACCTGCTGGACTTTCTCGATCTGCCGGACGGACATTCCGAGGCCGATTTGCAACGCGGGTTGGTCGGCAATTTGCGGAAATTCCTGCAGGAACTGGGAACCGACTTCACTTTCGTCGGCGAACGGTTTCGGGTGCAGGTTGGCGGTCGCGACTTCGAGTTGGACCTGCTGTTCTTTCATCGCGGCTTGAATTGCCTTGTCGCCATTGAACTGAAGATCGACGAGTTCCAGCCCGAACACCTCGGCAAGTTGATACCTCACGCGGCCAAAGATGAGACATTGGCGAGCCGCATGCCGTAAGGCTGCGGGTTCTTGATCGCCGCAGGAAATCCGCAGCCTTAGGGCATGCGGCTCGCCTAAAACACATCACTCTTGGCCGCGCGAAGTAGAACTTCTACTTGGAGGCACTCGACCGGGACGTGCGCTAGCCGCACGAACGCCCTTCGATTGGCCTGCTGCTCTGTGCGACCAAAGACAGCGAGGTGGTTGAGTACGCCCTGAGCCGCTCCCTGTCGCCAGCCCTGATCGCTGAGTACCAGACGCAGCTTCCCGACAAAAAGCTGCTGCAAGCCAAGCTCCACGAGTTCTACCTCCTGCTCGAACCGCCCGACGCAGCCGAGAAGGTCTCGCCCAAGACAACTCCAAAACGAAAGCCGACGGGCCCAAAATGACCAGACAGCGCCCACCCAAACTGCTCGACTTGATCGCCGTCACGAACTGCCCGGACGATTCCGAGGTCGCCATCGGCGACGTGGGAACCGTGGTCGAGTTGCTGCCGCCCGACGGCCTCGAAGTCGAATTCCTCGAACGAGACGGACGAACTCGCTGCCTCGCGACGCTGACGGTGAACGATGTGCTCGTCCTCAACCGAGAGCGGACTCAGGTCGCATGACCCACCCCGAAGCTCAAGTGGGGCGCGGGACTACGCCGTTCGTCGTTAGCCGTGACCTCTTGTGATTTCATCACCCAGACATCCAAAGCAATGTCTGGGCCACCCTGCGAATCCCTCCGTGGCCTCAAACACTACGACCGCGCGATCGCCGAGTTGGAAACCGCCCTCGAACTCAAACCCAAAGACGCCGACCTCCAAGTCTCCCTCGCCGAAACTTTTTCGTTGGCCGACCGCAAAGTAGACGCGAAGAAGCTCGTCGATGAAGTCCTCAAACAGAAGCCCGACCACGAAGCTGAGCGAACAACTAAAGTAGGATGCGCGGCAACGCATCGTCATTCGTAGGTGCGGCTTGTCCCGCTTCGCTCCACTCACGTGGCAAGACGTTGCTGGTCAGATGTTTCGCAGCAGTCGATTTTGGTTTGTGTGAGCACTCGTTGCCGGATGGCAGTTACCGGAAAGCTCACTCGTGACAGTTACATTCAGTGCGTCGGCAAGATCATGGATGAGTGATCTGAGAAAACGACAATGATTCGCAACCGCCAGTGCTGCTGCCGGTTTTAGTTGGTTCATTGCCTTCACGCCCTGCTTCGTTTCGTGATAGATCGGTGCATCGGCGGCGCTGGAAATGAGATGTTTCAAATACTCTTTGGGATGCTTTGCATACCACAATTGCGTCTTTGGGAAGAGTGGTGAGTTTGGCACACCAAGCGGCAGCTCGGAATATCGCGAGAGGTACGCCGAGTCACCTGTTTCAAAGTCTTCCACATCACGATCCGTGACAAGCTGCGGTTGCAAAGTGACGCCCGCTCCTTGGAGACTCGCTAGATCGGTGAAGAAATAGGCTTCTGCCATCGGGCTGAAGAGATGAAACGCGGCATGATCCATTAGTCGTTCCAAGCACTTCTCTTGCCTTGCCGTAGAAGATGGCCAGGCAGCGAGAACCTGTCGTCGAATCGCATCACGGACTGCACTAACGACGACTTCAGGCTGATCAAGATTCCAGAGTTCCAAGTCGTCAATTGCCACGACAAAATCGGGAACCTTGCCATTCGGCTTCTTGCGCCCCGGATCGATGGCAGCAATCAAGTGCCTCGCCAGATCGTCCACACGTGGGATGCTCGCTGAGGACGGGACTGCCGCCTGAACTCGGCACGATGTGAAGCTCTCGACCTGCTCGATTTCGATCTCGATCTCTGGAAAGATTTGTCCGAGAAACGAACCAAGTGCCTGAAACTCAAGCTTGCCAGTCACGATGAGCCGCACCATCGTCATGGCGCGGTTCCAAGGGTTGGAGTGGTTACCGTCGTGGTCGTTTGGACTGACGGCAGTCGCGACCCAAATTCTAAGTGTGAGTAGAGATTGCCCAACGAAAAATGGGCGAGCCATTCGGGATCGCGGAGGACATCCAGTGGAATCGGCTTGTTGGGGGGATCCAAATCCATCACGAACACCTGCTCGGGCTGACTGCGAAATTCGTCGAGTACCACTGGCGAATGCGTTACTAACAACACGCACAAGTCCCGACGTTCTCCCCACGCACGAATGCTCTCGATCAAGCTGCGAATGGCGAATGGATGAAGATAGTTCTCAAAGTCGTCGATGGCCACGAACGACTTGCCCGGTGAACCTGCCACGGCGACCAAGTGCAGCATCGAGACGAGTAGCCCATCCGGAACGAACGTGAGAGGCATTGGTTCGGGTACTCCCTGAAGATAGACCTTGGCCCTCACCGTCTGTGCATCGCCGTAGAAATCGAGGTCATCAAAAAAGTTAGGAAAGGCCGCACGCAGGCTCTCGATCACAAAGTCATACGATGGCCGCAGATCCCGACGATCCCGCCAGTTCCGCAGGACCGCGAATAGATTCTGGCCGTGTCTCAACAAGTAGAGATCAGAATCGACGCGCGAACCATGCTCCCGAAGTTGCGACAGGTGATAGTGTCGGTACGTCCGAATGCTGCGAACGAAGTTGACGATGTCCTCAATCGCAGGGTCGTGAAACAAGTCCCAAACGAGCCGCAGTGCGCTGCCGTCACCGCGTGTCAGCTCTGAGTCCCGATATCGAAAGTGTTCGATGTTGGATGTCACGTCGATCAGATTTTCGTTGCCTGACCAAATTCCTTCGTGGAGGAAACACTCGCCGTTTGTCCCTAGCAAACTCAACTCGATTCGCCACTCCTTGCCATCTAGATTGACTCCGATCCAAACCGGCGCATCTGGATTTGAATTGAGATTCCGAAGACCCCAATGTCCGCCGTCCAATGAGATGGCCGATTGCGTGGAGCGCAGAAACAGATTTCTCAGGAACTCGAAAGCCGACAGCAGGGTACTCTTTCCCGAACCGTTGGCCCCCACCAAGGCACAGACGCCGCTCGGTTGGAAGCCCACGCTCGGCAGTCCTCGATAATTCCTACACCAAATCAGAAGCTTCATCGTGACTCCCTCGATTACTGGTTCCCAATCGACATCGACGAGTCTCCACAAATTACCGGCGTGTTGCAACGAGACCTCGACTGGGCGGCTGGGTGGCCGGGTTTGGAGCGTTTCGCGAAACCCCGGTGCTTCCCTTCGGTCTGGCACCGGCCACTCGACCGTGCCGCTTCGTTCGGGAATGGCTGTCTTCCAAAGTCGCCTTCATCGCTCCGCGTGAAGTGAGCCGAGCGAAGTCGGACCGGACACTGAAACACCAGCGAAATTCGTGACAGCGCGCCGCGATCGGTTCCGGGCACGGCATTGGGCAGATCGATCGTCTCGTCGAGACATTCGTCCCTGTTTCTCGCGCCCGGCTTGCTTCACGCGGAGCGATGATGGCTACTTTCTTGGACGCCATTTCCGTGGCGGCAATACCAGTTTGGCAGGGTGTGTGAAGTCTTCGGAACACACCACACTTGGCCGTGATGCCGGTACTATGCCAACACCGTTTCCGTTCATGAGGATGACAGAGGCCGCTTGCAACTTGCGGTGGTCATGACTAGCGTGAACGCAACGAAGGGGAGATTGCCATGAGTCTAATCACTGTCGAAGTTGACATCGATCACGGTTCGCTGACGGCGAAGCAACCGCACCTGTTGCCCGACCGGGGAGTCGGAACGCTGACGGTCTTGCAGCCGGAAGAGACTCCCCGCCGACCTCAAGCACGAGTCACCTTGCCGCTGATTCACTGCGTTCCGGGAACCATCATCAGCCCGACCGACGAGGATCTCGATGACAGCCTCTGGAATTAGCCTCGTCGATGCGAACGTTTGGTTGGCCTTGGCGGTCGATGCACACCTCCATCATGAACCCGCTCGAACGTGGTTCGATAGCCAATCCGATGAGAGCTGCGTTTTCTGTCGCATCACGCAACTGGCCCTGCTGCGACACTTGACCAACTCGAAAATCATGGTGATGTCGAACGTGCAGACGCAGCAGCAGGCTTGGCGGAGCTACGAAGCGTTCGCAGCCGATCCGCGCGTCGTGTACCGCGATGAGCCGGTCGGACTCTCAACAAGCTTCCAGTCATTGACTCAAAGTTCGTTCCCCGCTCACAAACAATGGACGGATGCTTACCTCGCCGCATTCGCCCGATGCCATTCCATGGGAATCGTGACATTCGACGCCGGCTTCAAATCATTCGCCGGTCTCCGCGTCCAATTGCTGCAATCAACGCCTTGACGCCGACTGAGTGGCCGGGTTTGGAACGTTTCGCGAAAACCCGGTGCTTCCCTTTGGTCCAGCACCGGCCACCCGACCGTGCCGCTTCATTCGGGAATGGCTGTCTTCCAATGTCGCCTTCATCGCTCCGCGTGAAGTGAGCCGAGCGGAGTCGGACCGGACACTAAAACGCCAGCGAAATTCGGGACAGCGCGCCTCGGTCGGTCCGGGGCACGGCATTGGGCAGATCGATCGTCTTGTCGAGACATTCGTCCCTGTTTCTCGCGCCCGGCTTTCTTCACGCGGGGTGACAACACCTCAGAAAAACGGTGCGTCTCGATGACTCGACGCACCCTACGGCACGGAGGCCATTTCACCGAGATGTCGTTCTTGACGCGGGACAGTACAATCACAACTCGTGATTCCGACCACGGGACAGAGTTCACCGCATCCCTTGTTATTGTTATTGCAAATCATGAAGACGATCCCTGAAACAACACGGACAGTGATCAGGCAACCGAGTGATTCGCCGTTTGTTTCCCGGTTCACTGGCCCCGCATGGCCCGACCGATTTGGTGATTGGTTGACGACATGGGTGGACAAATCAGTCAAACATCCGGTTCGGACGCTGAGTCTGTTCAGTGGGGCGGGCGGATTGGACATCGGGTTTCATCAGGCCGGTTTTCACGCTGTGGAAATGGTGGAGTTGGATGACCGGTTTGTCGCGACTCTACACGCCAATTGCGGCGATGATGGAGTCTTCGCGGAAGCCCGTCCCGTCTGTCGGGACGTGTGCGGATACATACCTCCCAACGATGAGCCGGTCGATTTCATCATCGGCGGTCCGCCGTGCCAGACATTCTCAGCAGC
Organism: Schlesneria sp.; assembly: GCA_043743205.1. GTDB lineage: Bacteria > Planctomycetota > Planctomycetia > Planctomycetales > Planctomycetaceae > Schlesneria. The sequence goes on along the minus strand of JAYTXB010001247.1, from coordinate 2,108 downwards.
CGGACGGCGAGCGGGAGGCGTTCTCGGAACAACCGACGCGCGTGGGCTGTTGTTCATGGCCTACGTGTCGTTGTTGAAACGACTCAAGCCTCGCGGCTTTCTTTTTGAGAATGTCGCTGGAATCACCGGTGCCAACGGGGGACGCGATTGGCTGGAGATTTGCGATGCCTTTCGATCGGCTGGCTATCGCGTGACCCACCGTGTTCTCGATTCGGCGGATTTCGGTGTGCCTCAACATCGCGAACGGATGTTCATCGTCGGGGCACGGGAACGCGAGTTCGCTTTTCCGCGACCGACACACGGCCCGGACAGCGCAGGGGCGGTCCCGCATTACTCGGCAGCGACCGCAGTGGCCGATCCTCCTCGCGACGAATACGACGGGCCGTTGTAGGTCAACGGTCGATACGGAAATCTTCTGGCTGAGATTTCACCGGGACTGAACTACAATTTCTTCACGGAAAAACCGGGACACCCCAGGCCGGTGTTTGCATGGCGATCCAAGTTCTCCGACTTTCTCTACAAGGCCGATCCCGAACGTCCGGTACGCACAATCAAGGCTCAAGGCGGTCAGTACACCGGGCCGTTCCACTGGAACAACCGTCCGTTCTCAATTGCGGAGTTCAAACGACTCCCGACGTTTCCAGACACGTTCAACATTGTGGGTGGGCGGGCAACGGCGATTCATCAGATTGGAAATTCGGTCCCACCGCAGTTGGCTCGCATCCTCGCCCTCTCCATTCTCTCTCAATTGTTCGACGTGAAACTTCCGTTTGACTTGCCGTTGCTGCGACCGGATGAGGAACTCAGCTTTCGCAGTCTCAAGCGAACACGAACCGTGTATTACGCAGGTCTGGCGGGTCTCGGAGATGGGGACGCCGTTTCGCGAACCGTGCCCATTCCGCCGATGACGCAGCAGGCCAAGGCGCGTGTCTATCGTGCGGAGATGACAACCGGTTTTAGGCTGGTCGAGCGTGCGACTCTGTTCGACGGATTGCGAGTCGAATTCAAACCGAGCCCAACTCAATGGCGTTTTCGAGTCACTGACGCTGGCGGCGAATTCACGCAGGATGCTTTCAATATTCAGGTGCAACCCAAAGGTTCCGCCACGTGGCCGATCCCGACAAAGCGCGTGATCATGCAGGCGGCCAGCATCGATGGTGAGGCATTCACCGCGTGCTGGAAGGCGTTTGAGGTGGAACTGCAACGCAGCCACTTGAGGGCGGATCTCGTTCAGCTTTGCGGCTATTACCAATACCAACCGCTCATCGAATCCGAGATGGTCGTGAACGAACGCACCCCGTGGAAATGGCGTGGGCTTGCGGCGGTCGTTGCGGAACTTGGCGTTCGTGAGACGCTTGAGACGAGCCGCATTGCGAAGCTTTGGAGATCACACCGGACAAACTCATGGAGTTCGCGAGCTTCCTCAAGTCGGTCGGTTACGAGGTGCGAAACAACAGCACGAACCCACAGATTCCGCAGGATCATTGGCTGGTTCCGTACTCGTTTCCCACCCTGACACACCAAAGCGTGCAACTGCACAAGGAACTCGATCGGTGACCTCTGGAACATCTCCCGCCAACTTGAGCGAGTCTGTCGCAGGCGAACTGCGCCGCGAGTACCAACTCGCACTGAAATTGATTGAGGCAGATGGGCAGTCCGCTTTTCTAAATTCGCTGCCAACTTCGTTCCGCGACGACATCAAGGCGCTGGGTTCAATACATCATAATGGGCGCGGTGTTGTCATCACCCTCGCGGCTTGCAAATGTGCAAACATGGAGCAGGACATCAGCGCTCATTTGGATAAGCACGACGGTGGTTTTGGCGCACGCGGCATCGACAAAGAAGTTGTGGTACCTCTGCTTCGAGAATGGGGCTTGGGCAAGACGGGTGAATCTCATTGGCTCACTTACAGCCTCATTAGCCAACCATACACACCAGAGCTAACGATCGCGACAACCCCGAAGATAGTGGGGAGAGTAGTTCCTCGCCTCGTTTGCAACCTGAACAACGCTAGGCTTTGTTTTGAAAGTGGCCTGTTTTGATTTTCGTGTTCGCGTGAGGATCGTGCAAACCCTTGTGCAAGGAGGCACGCTGATGGCTCGGCAGGG
>JAYTXB010001246.1:0-1249 GCA_043743205.1 Schlesneria sp. | reverse complement strand
TCGAGTCTCGAGACCCACCGTTCGCCTCGGAGTGAGGCGGTGGGGCTCGAAGACTCGACCCACCCTACAACTCACCAGAGCCGCAGGCGTAATTGCATCGCATCGTACGTTCTCCCCAAAGAGTTACTGACCGGACGAGTTATTGAACTGACACCCGACTCACGGACCATCGTCGCCGCAAGCTCGGCAGCATCGCCAGAACGGCCGCTCCAATGATGAACCCAATCACCGCCGTCACAAACACAGGTAACCGACACGGGACAGTGACCGCTCCAAAGCCGAAATGAATCGCCGTTCCAACTGACAAGACTTCGCGCGATTCCCATGATCCCGTGCCGATTCTGACCTTGACCTCTTCAGCGATCCCGACTCGTTCAGTACCCGACAGGAAGGTCCAGTCAATCGGTCTCTCGATCTTGTTCGAGTAAAACATGATTGCTTCGGCGCGTGACATCGACAGCAGGCTGAAGACCAGCGTCAACAGCATCAGCCAAGCACGACGAAACATCCGCAGATTTGTCATCAAACGTCCTGCAATTCTTTCGTCGAAGGTCTGGCTAATAGCGAAAGTCTTATCGCTAACAGCCTCTCTCAGTGATTGAAACGAAACTCCGCCGACGTGACCAAGGCCCAGATGAGGTCTCTGAGGGCGGCGGGGCGTTCGGCGGCGCGGGCGGTCAGTTGTTGAGTTGTCTCGGCGATCTCGGCATCGGTCGGGCGGCGGGTGAGGACGCTGAGATACATTTCTTCGGCGACGGCCTTCGGTTCGGTGAGCGGCATCAGGCGGCCGATGAGTTGCCCGCCTCCGGCCCAACCGATGACGGAGCCACCATTAGCAACGAATAGGGCCTGATCGACCGACGCGAAAAAGTCGTCTTGTCCCGGTCCGGCCGAGCCGCCGTAGAGCGAGGTGAAGGCGGAGACATTACCGCGATGGATCTCGTGGATTTGCGAGGCGACTTTGAATTCGCGGGCCTTCGCGAGGGCGGGGTCTGCCGCGACGCTGGCTTTGGGGACGGTCTTCTCGATCTCGGCTTCGGCACCCGGACGTTGTGGTTCGACGACGCCCGTGGACTGCATCGCGGCCCAGGCGAATTGCTCGGGATTGAGCTGCTTGAGGACGCGAACTCCCGCCGCGTTCGCCCAAAGTTCGGCAAGCTGAACTCGACCGGAGGCAACAGCCGCCTGAGCCGCCTGCACGTTGGCCAGCGATTGATTGACGGCGTTTGTCTTGGACGTGACGGTCTGT
>JAYTXB010001245.1:0-1560 GCA_043743205.1 Schlesneria sp. | reverse complement strand
AGAAATGCCAACAGCAGGATGTACTCGGATTCGAGGATCGTGTCGCCTTGTAACTCGGCACACCAATGCCCGTCATCATGCTGAAGCGAGAGCAGATGGTCGCGTGTCCGAGTGACCGCAGGGTCAAGCCGCATCTGAATCGACGCCAAGTCGGGCGCGGGCCCCGCAGCATTGGCAGCAGCCGAACCCGCAGCCTGCGATTGTGAATATCCCAACTGTCCCGAATTCATTTCCGGTGCGTGTCCTTCCCTGGAGGCGAATCAAAATGGCGGCCAAGCGGTCGTGGCAAACGCATCGCAGCAGCAGTGTCATTCAGCGATCAAGATGCTAGGGAGAGCCTCTCGATCCTGCAATTGCAGCAGCGATGGTGTGTTGCTGTGAAATCCGGAAACTCATGGACGGCTTGAGGGAGTTGTCGAGGCTCGACGGAACACTGTCAGTCTGTCGCCGGCCTCGCAAATTCCGCCAGCACTCCCAGCAACAGTTGCTTCAGTCGCGTAGCCGCTTCGTTCGCGACGGCAACGACATCTTCGCCTGTGACCAGAATCGTCGTCGGCGCGAGGCACTCGTTGGTGACGACTGAGAACGCGAGGACCGGCAGTCCAGCGTGAGCAGCCACGAGCGTTTCAGGAACGGTGGACATGCCGATCACGTCGCCACCGGCCATCCGAAAAAAGCGAATCTCCGCCTTGGTTTCGTAGTTGGGACCGGTCACGGCGACATAGACCCCCTCGCGTAGCGTGAGTTCGGCGCGAGCCGCGACACGAAGTGCCGTTTCACGCCAGCGCGACGAGTACGCCTCGCTGATATCAGGAAATCGCGGGCCGAATCGATCTTCGTTGGGGCCGATCAACGGGTTGAGGCCCATCAGGTTGATGTGGTCCGTCAGAACCACGATGTCGCCGGTGTGAAAGTCCGGATTCAGTCCGCCGCTCGCGTTGGAAAGAATAAGCAACTCGATACCCAAGGCTCGCATCAGTCGCACCGGCAGTGTGACTTGATCGAGCGAATGGCCTTCGTAAACGTGAAAGCGGCCTTCCATGACCACGATCGGTAGCGCGCCAATTCGACCACAGACTAAGCGTCCGCGATGACTCATCGCCGTCGCGGGAGGGAAGTGCGGCAGGTCACCGCGCTCGAACGTCGCTTCGATCTGCATCTCCCCGACGAAGCCACCCAAGCCCGTCCCGAGGACGACACCGACGCGCGGTCGGTGCGGCCAGCGCCTCCGCACGATGTCCGCGCATTCAGCAACCCGCTCGAAAGTGTGAGTTGAGTTCATCAGGTTCATCAGGAGTGGTCGCTCGCAGCACAGGCACAGAACGTGGAAGTCGGCTGAGGGAATGAACGGTGAGAGAGTCTCCCGTTCCCCCACTCTCTCGTTCCCAAGCTCCGGCTTGGGAACGCACCGTCTTGAAGCTCCAGCTTCGCGTGGACTCGAAGCCCCGTCAGGTCAAACCCGTCAGCGTTCCCTTTGAGTCGCGGAAGCTCTCCGCCTCTACACCCATCTTTTGGACGAGCGTCAGCAGCACGTTGGAGAGCGGTGGCGCGTTGTTCGCC
>JAYTXB010001244.1:0-5344 GCA_043743205.1 Schlesneria sp. | reverse complement strand
ACACGCCAAACGGTGTTGGCGATCACGGGTCGCACGCAAATCGCCCGACGCCGCTGGCTCGCTTTTGGCAGATGCTGCGTCCCGAGTTCAGTGACATTGGCGTGTTGCTCATGCTGGGATTGGTCATTGCACTTTTGGCGACGGCGGTGCCGATTGCGGGGCAACAATTGGTGCGGACGGTCACATTTGGAACGCTCTACCAGCCTGTCATCGTGCTGTCGCTGATGTTGCTGCTGTGCCTCGGGTTCATGGGAGCGTTACAGGCTCTGAACGTGTTTGTGGTGGAGTTGATCCAGCAGCGGTTGTTCGCTCGAACCGTGGCTGATTTGTCTCTGCGGCTACCACGAGCCGACTTTGCGGCACTGCGGAGTGCGAACGGGCCCGAGTTGGTCAACCGCTTTCTCGACATTGCGACCGTGCAGAAAGTCGTCGCCGGTCTGCTGGTCGATGGACTGGCGCTCGTGCTGACGACAGTGATCGGCATGGCGTTGCTCGCCTTCTATCACCCGTTTCTGCTGGGCTACGACCTGTTGCTGCTGGCGTTGCTGTTGTTTGTGGTGTTGGTGTTGGGGCGTGGGGGAACGGCAACGGCTATTCGCGAATCGATCGAGAAGTATCGCGTGGCGGCGTGGTTGGAAGAGATGGCTCGCTGTCCAATCGCATTCCGCTTGTCGGGCGGTTCCGATTTTGCGGTGGCTCGCGCGGATCGTCTGACCGCAGGGTATCTCACCGCGCGACGCAGTCACTTTCGCGTGCTCATGCGCCAGATTCTGTGTCTGTTTGCGATTCAAGCGTTGGCCAGCACCACGCTGCTCGGCTTGGGTGGCTACCTCGTCATGCACGAACAACTCACGTTGGGACAACTCGTTGCGGCTGAGCTAATCGTGACGATGATCGTCGGCTCGTTCGCAAAACTGGCCAAGCACATTGAAGGCTTCTTCGACTTGATGGCGGCTATGGACAAACTCGGGCATGTGATCGACTTGCCGCTGGAACGGTCTGGACATTCGTTGCGAGTTCTGCCCGATGCCCCGTTGGCCGAGATCCATGCGGCACGTTTCCAAGCGTGGTCGGACATGCCGAGGCACAACAACGCGAGCAAACATGTTGGTGAAGCGACCTCGCTCAGCATCGAAGTTGGGAAACATGTCGCGGTGTTGGGAGCGAGTGGTTCGGGCAAGAGCTATCTGGCCGATATGCTGTTCGGCCTCGAAGCGTCCACCGGCGGCCGAGTGCTACTTGGTGGCTGCGATGTGCGCGAGTTGACGCCCGAAGTCTTGAGACGACGCGTTGCGCTGATTCGCTCGGTGGAGATTATTGCGGGAACTTTGGAAGAGAACGTACATCTTGGTCGAGCTGAAGTGGATGCCGCCCAGATTCGGGAGGCATTGCGCACGGCTGTGCTGCTCGACGATGTGGTCGCCCAGTCTGGGGGATTGCAGACCGGCTTGATGAATGACGGCTCACCGCTCTCTGGTTCCCAGCAGATGCGGCTGATGATCGCTCGCGCGATAGCGGGGCGTCCGAGATTGCTGGTCATTGACGGGCTATTGGACGGGCTGCCGGACGAATTGCTCGATCCCCTGCTCACCAATCTCCAAGGCGACAGCGCCGCATCAACGCTGCTGGTTTTCACGGGGCGAGAGGACATCGCCCGACGATTGGCTCGCACGGTGAAACTCGTTCGCGACCAGCACGGCTCTGAATCTCATTCAACTCCATTCAATCAAAGCCACTGAACCGATGGGCGTGCCACACATGACGACCTCCACTTTCGAGACCTCATCCGAGACTCTGCCCCTGATCCACGAACGGACGTTTCCGGCGCTGCGGCTGACTCGTTCTTCGCGACTGGCGCGGCGCATCGCGCGAGTTTTGATGTGTGCTTTGCTAATCGCCATCGTCGGAATGGTCATGGTCCCGTGGCAACAGACGGCCACTGGGAAAGGGCAAGTCGTGGCATTTGATTCCAACCAACGACATCAGGATGTGGACGCTCCGATTTCGGGCCGTATCGTCAATTGGAACTCGCTGCTCATCGAAGGAGCGATGGTCAAAGAAGGGGACCGCTTATTCGACATCGAAGTGATCGACACCGAACTCCGCAAACAGATGGAAGTCCAACTCGGAGCAACCGAGCGAAAGTTGACTTATGACAAAACGATCGTCAACGCGTACTTTGAAAACGTGCAGGCGTTCAAGGACGTGAAGGAGCAGGTCATTCTGGCGGGCGACGAATTCATTAAAGTGGCCGAACAAAAGTTGCGGGCGGAGGATGAAGGTCTCAAGGCGGCACTCGCGGCGGCGGAACAATCGGAGAAGGATCGCATTCGGCGGAAAGAGCTATTCGATCAGAAGGTTGGCTCACAATTTGATTGGGAACGTGCCGTGCGTCAGTCGGACGAGGCGAACGCCAAAGTCGAGCAGGCCAAAGCCTACGTGAAGGCGGCCACCAACGAGCTGGTTGGGAAGAAGGCGGAACTTGTAGGGAAGATGCGGGAAGCGCAGGCCAAAATCGACAGCTCAACCGCCGTTTACGAAAAGTCCAAGGGCGACCTTGCTGCCACGGAAAAGGAGATTGCCGATATTCGGGGCAAGCAGACGATGCAGATGCAGCCGGTGCTTGCGCCTCAGGACGGTTACATCTTCAAGCTGAAGGTCTCTCAAGGAGGACAGATCGTTTCGCAAGGAGCGTCGCTGCTGGAGTTGGTCCCTTCGTCGCCGGATCGGGCGGTCGCCATCAAGGTCGATGGCAACGATGCGCCGCTGGTCTCATCGAAGAGTAACAATGGCAAGCCGCGCCGCGTGCGGTTGCAGTTCGAGGGTTGGCCCGCCGTGCAGTTTTCGGGCTGGCCAGCGGCGGCAGTCGGGACGTTCGGTGGCATCGTGTCTGTGGTGGACTCGACTGACGATGGACAGGGAAAGTTCCGAGTCCTTGTTCTACCCGACCCCGACGAACCGCCGTGGCCGAACGAGTTGATCCTGCGTCAAGGTGTGCGAGCCAACGGCTGGGTATTGCTGAACGAAGTTCCTCTCGGTTGGGAAGTGTGGCGACAGTTGAATGGATTTCCTCCCGTCGTGGCGATGGATGAGCCTAAAAAAGACGGCGAGAAACTGTTGCGAGGCAAGAAATGAATCTTCGTCGTGTTGTGGTTTTGCTGTTGTTACCAGCGCTGCTAATCGGCTGTCGGTCTGCTCGCTCATTGGTCAGCACGGACTCTTCCGCGCGACGAGCCGTGACCAACGGAGATGTCACGCCTGAGACAACCATCGCCAGCAAAAGCCGCCAGAAAAAGTCGGTGGCAGCTCGCGATGAAACGATTCATGAGCCGAGTGGCATCGTCACGGTGTCCTTGAGCGAAGCTGCCGCCTCGAACGACAAGCCGAACCAGAGTGATGAAGACCGCGCTGGCGTGGAGTCTCCCGTCACTGTGGACAGACTGAACAACGGGGCAGGCTTGGCTGAGGGACAGAACGTTCCACCGCTTCAACTCAACACCGTCGTGCAGTCGATCTACGCCTCGTACCCTCTGCTGCAGATTGCGATCTATGGCCGCAACATCGCAGCGGGCGAACAGCTGTCGGCGGAAGGGGCGTGGGACTTGAAGCTCAAGGCCGACGCCAACAACGCACCGCTCGGCTTCTACAAAACCTACCGCAACGGAGTCGGCTTCGAGCAGCCGACGATGTGGGGCGGTGAGGTCTTCGGGGGTTACAAACTCGGCGACGGTAACTTTGAACCGTGGTATGGCAACCGCGAAACAAACGAAGGGGGCGAGTTCCGAGGCGGTGTCACTGTTCCACTCTGGCAGAACCGCAAGATCGACGAACGTCGAGCGACCCTGTGGAAGTCGATGTACGGTGTGAGTGCCGTCGAGCCCATCATTCAATCGCAGATCATCGAATTCACTCGCGCGGGGACTCACGCCTATTGGGACTGGGTCGCCGAAGGGAGCAAGTTGCGATTCGCACGCGAACTTCTCGAACTCGCCCAGCAACGGGACGATCAGATCGAGGGCCAAGTGAAGGCGGGGGCACGCCCTGAAGCTGATCTCGCAGACAATCGACGTTTGATCGTTTCTCGGGAAATCAAACTGATCGAGGCCGAACGGAAGCTCCAGACAATGGCCGTCAAGTTGTCGCTGTTTCTCCGCACATTTGACGAGCAACCGCTGGTCCCCACCGAACAGCAACTTCCGTTGGCCTTTCCAACCGCGACACCGATCGAGGCCAACAAGATTCCGATGGACGTGGCTGAAGCCATCGCGCGTCGTCCCGAGTTGACAGAGCTTGATTTTCAATATCGCTTCGCTCAGATCGACCTGCAACAGGCTCAGAATCTGATGCAGCCGGAACTCGATGCCACGATGTGGTCGGCTCAGGATGTCGGTGCGGCAGCCAGCAAGAAAGGGGACAAGACACCGTTTCAAGCGGAAGCGGGACTGGCGTTTTCGGTCCCACTTCAGCGTCGCAAGGCACTCGGCAAGATCGCAGCGGTGGAGGGAAAACTGGTCCAGATCGCCACCAAGCGGCAGTTCGCCGAGAACAAGATTTCAACCGAAGTTCAGAACGCCGTCATTACCATTGATGCCGCATTCCGTTCGCTCGACAAGGCTCGCGAAAGCGTGACTCTCAACGAGCAAATGGAACGGTTTGAAGCCACCAAACTCGAAAAGGGCGACAGCGACTTGTTGAGACTCAACTTGCGCGAGTCGGCCACGTTCGATGCACGCATCACAGAGATCGAAGCTCAACTCCACTACTTCGAGTCTCAAGCCGACTACCGTGCCGCCCTCGCACTCGATGTCGCCGAGTTCGGCTTGCTCCAATCGCCAGCCGATCAACCGATCCCGCCCGCGCCGTGACGGTTGGCGACTTCTGCGCCAGTCCTGCAGGCCACTCGACGATTCCAATGCCAGCTTGTGAAGTTGGCACAGCGGTCGAGTGTAACTCCCGTCGCGCTTCGTCACTCGCTGCGTGCTGGTCCGGCGCGAGTTTGAGTTGAGCGATGGCCCTGCCAAATCGACCCGCGCGAGGTATATCTCAGTCGCACGTCCTCTCGGTGAAACGCTCTCGTCACTTTAGCGGTCGCCGGTGAACATCGTTCCCGCACACCGTCCGACGTTGCTCTTGGCGACGTTGCTTCTGGCGACGACTTGTGTTCCAACGGATTGCGTTCTTAGGACGTAGTGCGCCGTCGATAGTCGGCTTTTTGCCATTCGTTCTCTGTCATCGCGTGCGTCAACTCCGCAGGAAAGTTTACTGATGCAATCCGTCCAACTGATCGAGCGACTCATTAACCTCGTTGATCCGAGCGGCAACGTGTTTCTCAACATGACTGGCG
>JAYTXB010001243.1:0-3072 GCA_043743205.1 Schlesneria sp. | reverse complement strand
CGCGAAGTCGTCAGCAGTGAGTTCCGTCTTGCCCAGTCGCTCGAAGACGGGCTTGATGCGATCGCGGAATTGCTCGGGAAACTCATCGAGCGTGAGCTTGCCATCTTTGTTCTTGTCCATCATCTCGAAGCGTTGACGAGGATCACCGCCACGTTGGCCGGGACCGCCATTTCCGATGCCACCGACCGGAGGGTTGGTCTTCTCTTCGGGCTTATTGGCCTGCTTGAACTCGTCCTTCGTCAGCGAACCATCATTGTCCGCATCACCGAGTCGAATGAGTCGCTCGAAGAATCGCACCTGCTCTTCGGGAACTTCGTCTTTCGACAGCTTGCCGTCGCTGTTCTTGTCGAGCTTCTGGAACAGAGCCTCCGCATCCGGAGTCGCATCTTGAGCGAACGCGGCCATCCCGCCACCCAGCATCGCGGCGAGTGCCGCACCGTAAAACCACATCGATCGTTTCAGCATGTTCAGTCCTCTACTCATGACCAAGGGGTGAGTCGTCAGCCGCAAGAATTCGCTTCAGACGACCTTCAGTTTCGCGTCGCAAGTCTCATCGCAACAACGAGCAAGTGGGTGTTGAACCCCATCACAATGAGAAGGTTTCGCACGTGTGCAACACGTGAAAGCCCGATCTCCAATGAGACCGGGCTTTCACGTGTTGAGGCTGCATGGGGCTGGAGCCAGCGAGGTTGCCAACTCCAGCCAGATCGATTCGGACGAACGTCTTACCGAGCGTCGTCTTTCAATTGGAAGCCGATCGTCAACGCCCCCTCTTTATCGGGGACGGTGAACGAACCATTGGCGCGCAGATACTTCTGCAAGACTTCAAACGGCGGGAGCTTTTGCAGGTCGATCCCTTCGAGGAATTCTTGGTTCTCGGCGTTCTTCAGCAAGTCGTACATCTGCTTGAACTGAGTGTCCGACTTCTGGAATGAGAGCATCGAAGCCTTCGCCGGGAAGTGCTTCGCGATCTGCTTGTAGGCTGTCGAGTCCGCCAGCGAAGCCGCTCCGCTGCCGTCTGCACGCAGCATTCCTTCGAGTGTGGGCGTGTCATTCGTGATGATGAGATGACCTTCCGCCACCGCGAACGACATCGTTTGATCCGCTTGAGCCACCTCGATCTCGTAGATGGTCTCACCGTTGAACTCGCGTGACTCGACCGAGGCACCGTCCATCGCAGCCAGTTTTCCCAGCAGCTTCTTGGCCTTCGCTCCATCCTTCACGGCGAATGCCACGAAGAACCGATTCGAGGCGGCTTCGTCGTCCTTCGTCGCGCCTCCACCGACGACATGGAACTTGCCATCGAGCACGTCGAGGAGGTCTTTCTTGATGTGGAACCCAAGACTGCCGTTGGCGGCGAGATCAATCAGTCGCGCCAAGGCACCGCGACCTTGGAACATATCGACCAAACCTTCAACCGCTTGATAAGCCCCGGCCACATTCCAATTGCCTCCGAAATACATGCTCGACGCCGCAGAGACCCACTTCGGTGGAGCCAACTCGGTGGCCGGGAACTGAAACACATTCAAGACACCAGCCGCTTCGGCATAGACATAGGTCTTGGAGACCGCGTCGAAGTCGCCGGTCGCCATATAGGTCGCGCCGCCCCAGCCCTTCAATTTGTCGAAGCCCAGCATCGAGATAATCGGCCCCGCCATGCCGACCTGCGGCTGAAACGTTTGAGCCATACTCAACCCCGCCTGCACCAAGCCGATTGGGTTGACGAAAAACTTCATCGAAGGTTCGCCCGACTCATCCTTGCAGCGATCCATCACCAGCCTGAACGTGTCGTTTGCGGCGAGCGAGTTGTCGCTCCCCTCTTCTTCCCAGTGATTGAGAATCTCCTTGAGTGCCGCCATGTCGGAGCCAAACACCAAGTACGAATCCTCGTTGAAGTACGACAGCGTTTTGTAGGGGAACTCTGCTGGCGCCTCCTTGAATGTGAACGTGTGAATCTCGACATCGTTGACATCCTCAGCGGAATGCTCGGCCGCCCCTTCGAGTGCCTCGTGCATCTTCTTCAGCAGCTTCTCGACGGTCTCTTTGCTGTCGCCGTAATCGACCAGCAGCACCGCCGAAAGCTTGCGTTTCGGTTGCTCCATGATCGCAAAGGTCACTTCCCCTTCAGGCAGTTCGAGCAAGTCGTCGATCGACACGCCCAACTCGTCCTGCACCTTCTGCGACCACTCACCCAATTTCTTCTTCACGTCACTCAAGAACGGCTGCATCTCGGCATCTTGGAACATCGCTCCCGCCGTCGATTCGCCCCACTCCTTTTTGAAGCTCGCCACATCGGGGATCGTGACGAAGACCAGCGTGTCTTTAGGCAGCAGCTTCTCACCACCGGCATCGTCTTCCGCACGGGCCAGCTGCCAACCCGCCAGTCCCTGCGCAAGGCACATCAACATCGCAGCGGACGCAAACCACAGTCGTCTCATGAAAGATTCTCGTTTCTATTCAATACATTGGGCGAAGGGAGACAGAACCGCACGATTCGCCATCGTCAGGCCCACGGTTCCGTAACAGAGATGCAGCCAAGCCGAACCCGGCCATTTTCGGCGGCGTATCTTGGCGAGTCCCGTTTCTCAAGACAATCCCGCTCTCGAAGTCTCGCGCTCAGGCACATCAGCCGTGACTACCCGCACCAATCGAAAGCGGTTTTACCACACCAGCGCCGCACCCGCCTGACGCAGGCCGGATGCAATCGCCGGCTGGCGTCGTCATGAAGTAGTCCCCGTTCATCCGTGCTCCGGCATCGCCCATCCGTGCGATATCCCGTTTTCAATGAATGCAGAAGGACGCGGAGGCACCGTGAGGCCAAGACCCAAGGGCACTTTACTTGCGTAACCCGAAGCGTGAGTTGAGAAGTTGCGCTATTCTTGATTTCGCCCCAAGGGGGCCTCGGAGATCAGCCCAGGGCCAGCGAAGCCCAAGGGTTTGTTGGCGTGTGCTGATCGTGCCCAGTAGGGGCGTAGGAGGTTTGACAGATCGGTTCACGAGGCCGTGTGGTCTCGACCAATATTTCCCGTGCCCTTTCAGGGCTCAACGTTCTGGTGTTCGGTTTCCCAGGGC
>JAYTXB010001242.1:0-4079 GCA_043743205.1 Schlesneria sp. | reverse complement strand
ACACGCCAACAAACCCAGGGCGGCGCTCGCTTGGGCTTCGCTGGCCCTGGGCTGGTCTCCGAGGCCCCGTTGGGGCGAAAACAAAAAACAGCGCAACTTCTAAACTCACGCTGCGGGTTACTTCAAATTCCTGTTTCAACAGGCTGTTAAACTGACTTCGGTTGGAATGGATGGCACCGATGACTCGCACGATCACTGTGAATGCCCTGACGCAGATCGCTCCTCGCGAGGAAGACCATGAGGAATCGCGGCCGCTCGATTTTCGGCTGATCGCGCGGCTCATGGGATTTATGCGGCCCTACGCTCGACAGCGAAACTGGTTGCTCGTCACGGTCGTACTGAGGGCGATTCAGCTTCCCGCGCTGACGTGGGTTTTAGCGGCCGTCATCAATGGGCCGATTCAGCAGGGTGACACGTGGGGCGTCGCCGTCGGAGCCGCCGTGTTTGCCGGGTTGGCTCTGTTCACGCAGGTCACAATGCACTTTCGGCAGCGGTACTCGCTGGAGATCGGTGAGGCCGTGGTGTTCGATCTGCGGAACGCCATCTTCGCTCATCTCCAGCGGATGCCGATGAGCTACTTTCACAAGACGAAGGTCGGGCGAATCATTAGCCGCATGATTTCGGACATTGAGGACGTGCGTGTCGGCGTGCAAGAGGTGCTGTTTGTGAGTCTCGTCGCGCTCGGACAAATGTTGGTCGCGGCGGCCTGCATGATTTGGTTCGACGCCGGGTTGTTCCTGCTCGTGCTGGGACTGGCTCCGGTACTGTGGGGCATCAACCGCTATTTCCATCGCAAGCTCAGCATCGTGTTGCGACAGATGCGAGAGTCCTTCAGCCGCGTCACGGCGACATTGGCCGAGTCGGTGATCGGCATCCGCGTGACACAGGGGTTCGTTCGGCAGCAGGAGAACGCACGGCTGTTCGCGAATCTCGTGACCGACCATTCGCGTTACAACACGACTGTGATGCGGACACACGGACTATTTCTGCCTTTGGTGGAGTTGAACAACCAAGTCTTCATCGCGTTGCTGCTGCTCATCGGTGGCTGGCGAGTCTTGCAGCCTGACACGACGACGAATCTCGGCGAGCTAGTCGGCTTCTTCTTCATGGCCAACGTCTTCTTCGCTCCGCTGGCGATTCTCGGCAATCAATACAACCAGTCGATGACAGCCATGGCGGGAGCCGAACGGCTGTTCGCCCTGCTGGATCGCGAGCCGGACTGGACGGACTCCCCCGATGCGGAAGTGATCTCGCACCTCGACGGTCGAGTCGAGTTCGAGCGGGTCACGTTTGGATACGACCCCGAGCGGCCGGTGCTACATGACATCAGCTTTGTCGCGAGGCCGGGTCAAACGATCGCGCTGGTCGGTCACACGGGGAGCGGCAAGACCTCGATCATCAACTTGCTGGCCAAGTTCTATCTGCCGAACAGCGGTCGCGTCCTGATCGACGGTCGCGACCTACGGGGGCTTCAGACCGAGTCCCTCCATCGCCAGTTCGGTCTGGTCTTGCAACAGAATTTCTTGTTCCTGGGATCGGTTGCCACGAACATGCGATTCGCTAAGCCCGAGGCCACCGACGACGAATTGCGTGAAGTCTGCCGACGCCTCGATTGCCTAGACCTGATCGAATCGTTGCCGCAAGGTTTCGATACCGAGGTCGGTGAGCGAGGTGCTCAACTTTCGCTGGGACAGCGTCAGATGGTCTGCTTCGCCAGGGCGCTGTTGGCCGATCCGAAGCTGCTCATTTTGGATGAGGCGACCAGCTCGATTGACCCCGGCACAGAGCAGCGATTGCAACGCGCGTTGGCCGTACTGCTCACAGGACGCACGAGTTTTGTGGTGGCTCACCGCCTGAGTACGATCCGACACGCCGACATGGTGCTGGTCCTCGATCACGGCCAGATCGTCGAACGTGGCACGCACGAGGAGTTGATTCAAGCCGCCGGTCTCTACGCCGCGCTCCACGAACGCTTCGCCCGAGCCGGGTGAAGCTCATCGGGCAGGCATCCCGAAGCCCTCTGTCGCAACCGGTCATGCGGACTGCTTGACACCCTGCGATGGGTGGCCGAGTTTGTCGGCAATGAGGCTCAGCAACTCTGGAATCTGTCGGCGGAGCAGCGTGGGCTGCGTCTCGATTGGCGAGGGTGACTCGACTCGTTGCGACTCGGCTTTAAGAGGTCCCTCTACCAGCCGGATCAGTGTTGGCATGGAATCGGTGTCGCGTGTTTGAGTCCATTGCAGCAACTGAGTCGAGCGTTCCGGGGAATCGGTTCCGCTCCAGATCACGATGTCGGCGGAAGTGATCTCGTGGACGAGCAACTCGCCGCACGGGGCTCGATTGTCTGGAAGTCGCTCGACAACTCTCGCGACATACCCGGCCGACTCGATCGCCGAACTGAGCAGCAGCCGAAAGAAAGGGGATTCATCAACAACGATCACCTGCGGATTTCGATTCAGAAACGGAATGATCGACTGGTGGAGACCACTCGCCGTCGGTCGCTCACCAGAGATCGTCGAACAGGACTTTCTGGACGGGGACATCGAACTGGACGAAGACATCGAATACGGATCGTTCGTCAGCGGGAACAACTCCGTGATGTTGGCTTCGTCTGTTTCCGAAGTTTCTAGGAGCTCTTGCTTGTCCGCCGAGTGGTCGAGTCGTTGGTCAAGGAAGTCACTGGCAACGTTCTCTGAGAGCGGTAGCCCGAAGATTTGAAACAGTTGGCTGCGCAGCGACTCCGCGAGGTAATGAATGCGCGACACGGGAGCCATGTACGGCGTCGCGTCATCGGATTGGAGCCGCCTGAGGAGCGATTCGCTGGCCTGGTAGATGCGTTCGCCACAGTGCAGCACATCACGCATCGCCGCCTCGTTGACGAATGTATTGGACTCCGCGTCACAGGGTGCAGTGACGGCAACGGCGATGTCCGTCGTGTGCAATCTCTGGCGATGAGTTGCCTCCGCCTGCAAGCGAATCATCGCCAGACTTGGCTCGGAATTGGTGGCCTGTCCGGTGGCGTCGAGTTCCACCAAGAGATCACCGAACTCCTGAATCGCCGTCTGAAAGAGATCGAGCATCGCGTCGGAAGGAATCAAGTTGGACCGGCCAAGCTCGGTGAAGGCCTCGGCCAGCCCGCTCACGAGTCGCGCGGCGGCCGGTTGATCGCAATGGTTCAGTCCGGCAGATAACTCCGTCAGTCGCTCCCCCAGAGTGGCCGCTTGTGCCGGACTTGATGCCTCGTAGGCCAATTCGGAAACGAGAAATCTCGCCAATGTGAGCGACTCCCACCCGCGATCGACCCACGTTGCGAGGCTCTCATGAGACATGATGTTGGCACCCTTCGTGAACTTGGCTGTCGTCAACAAGCGGCAGAAACGTCTGCCCGCAGGAGAGAAGCCCCGCCTGCCGTTCATCCGGAGAACTCCCCTGATTCCACCTTGATTGATGGCATTCCGTCCGACAGATGACGGGCTGGAAGCCGATCCCACGGGGCGTTTCACGGACGACTCGCCTTACAGCATCGACTGGTGAGGGCCTCGGCGATCAGGTCTGGTCCTTCGTAACGTTCAACTCAGCGTCGCCTCGGTGGTTTCCAACTCAGCTTGGTGAGAACTGATGCGGTCGAGTCGCGGGAGCGTGATTGCTTGTTCGGCGCTGAAGCGGCAACTATACTCCCGCCGTCACTGGCTGAAGTCTTGTGCATGGCACGACTTGTGAATGTTGTGCGGCGTCGATCTTCGACGCTGGTCTCCGCGCAGAACTGAGTTGAGTCGTTAATGTGAGCCAATGGCTCACGTCAGACGATTCGGCCTCAGGCGGACAAGAAACAGATGCTTCAGCCGGTCTATCGTTCAGGAGTGTGCATAGTGGCGGTGAAGGTTGCGATTAACGGTTTTGGCCGCATTGGGCGGCTGGTGTTTCGGGCAATGGTCGAGCAAGGTTTGATCGGCAAGGACGTGCAGGTTGTGGCTGTGGGAGACATCGTTCCCGCCGACAATCTCGCCTACTTGCTCAAGTACGACACGACGCAAGGCCGCTTCGCGGGCGAAGTCGGTTCCAAGAAGTCCAGCCCCGAT
>JAYTXB010001241.1:0-4638 GCA_043743205.1 Schlesneria sp. | reverse complement strand
AGTGCTCGCGATACCAGAGGGCGATCATTTCGAGATAGTCGTCGCCGTCGCTCCAATGCGAGTGCGTGTGCAGGTTGCCGCGATGCCACTGGAGCGGCCCGGCGGCTTGCAGCGTTTCGGCTGCGACGGTCGTTGGCGCGCCGACCCGCGAGAATCCGATAGCCGCCACGATGAGCGCAGCGACAACCAATCCCAAACCGAGCGAGCGAAGACGTGATGGCATGATGAGTCCACAAGTAACCGAAGGTGCGAGCAGGAACCCGTTCGTTGAGACCGGCACAGCCTATCCCGCTCGAGCCGCCCGACTCCAGCGAGTGAGGAAAACTTTCGCGCGCGTCCCTCCAACGCGGCCCTTCGTTTGTTGAAACCGACTTTTGCCATTTCTGGACTGCGGGAATTCATCACCGCTTTCCTTTCTCTGCCGCAGCTGCCCGTTTTGAAAGCGCCTGCACAGACACGGCCCTTCAAAAATCCACGCGAAGCAAGTAAGGAAAGCGGTGATGAATCCCCGCAGTCCAAATGGCATGGCAAAAGTCGAGTTGAGGCGGCTCGTCAGCCAATTGGACAGGGCGTATACTCCGACCGCACTCGGGTTACCTCCCGATCATTTCCCGCACAAGAAAGACAACCATGAGAAGCGGCAACCCAGCCCTGAACGATTCGACTTTTAACTCCTTCCGTGGTGCGGCGTACGAGTCCTCGAACGCGATGACGATCACGGGAACGGCGACCAAGACGATGATCCTACTCGGCCTGTGTATCGGCACGGCGTCGATGTCGTGGGGGATGGTCGCGGGTCAAAACATGGGAGCCGCGCTACCGTGGATGATCGGTGGCCTGGTCGGTGGATTGATCTTCGGCCTCGCCACCAGCTTCAAACCGACATGGGCTCCGGTCACCGCTCCGCTATACGCCCTGGCCGAAGGACTGTTTCTCGGCGGGCTGTCGGCGATGTACGAGGCTCAGTTCCACGGGATCGTTTTCCAGGCACTGATCGCGACATTCGGGACAACCTTTTCGCTGTTGATCGCCTATCAAACCGGGATCATCAAGGCGACGCAGAACTTCAAGCTCGGAGTCTTCGCCGCGACGGGCGGGATCGCGTTGATGTATCTCGCGATGATGGTCCTTTCGCTGTTCCGCGTTGACCTTCCCTTTTTGAGAAGCGGTTGGATGGGGATTGCGATCAGTGCCTTCGTGGTGATCGTGGCGGCGCTGAATCTGGTCCTCGACTTCGATTTCATCGAAGAGGCGGCGAAGAACGGTGCCCCCAAGTACTGCGAGTGGTACGGAGCCTACGGACTGATGGTGACGCTCGTCTGGTTGTACGTGGAAATCCTGAGACTGATCGCCATGTTGGCCGGGGGGCGATCGCAGAACGACTGACCTGTGGAACGGTCGGCAGACTTGAGCGCATCTTGTGGCCCGAACGCTGAAAACGTTCGGGTCACTTTGCATTGCAGACGGCGTCAGCCCATCGCAGTGACGTGATGCAGTCGGAAATGGAACCCGCAGCGTCAGCAAGGAATCCCAGTGGAAGGAGGTTGCAAATCGTGAAGACTCGATGGATTCACACCGTACTGGAGTGCGTGGCTCTCACTGCGATCGTGTTCGTCGCGCGAGGCCACTCCGAAGAAAAGTCGCCTCAACCGAAGCCCGCCCTCGCGACGGGAGATGTCGTTGCGAACGAACGCGAAGCCTCAATCACTTCGCGCTCGGAAACGGCTCCGCTCAAGAAGCACTACAAAGGGAAAGTGGTCAAGACCCACGAGGCTCTCCAGCGGCGCGGCGTGAAGGCGTATCCCGAGGAACTTAAGGATCAAGTCGTCCTCGAGACAACGGACGAGCTGATTCCGATTCTGCCCGACTGGCGCGGCCGCGCGTTCTATCAGGACGAACGGCTGCGTGATCGCGAGGTCGAGTTGATCGGCTTCCGCCGCGCGGGCCTCCCGTACTTGAACGTCCTCGCTGTCTACACCTTCGACGAGAAGGGGCGTCGCTACTACACCGACTACTGGTGCGATGTCTGCTCGATCCCCATGTACGAGATCAAACCGTGTGATTGTTGCCAGCAGGAGATTCGTCTACGCTCCGAACCGCAAGCACTTCCCAAGGATATCGCCCCGAAATGAATCTCGAACTGAATGCCATCGCGTCGGAATTGGTTGAGGATGTCGTCGATGACGCCGAAGGTCTGAGGATCATCGAGCATGAATTGACCGGGGACGGAACGCTGATCGACTTTGGTGTCGATGCGGAGGGGGGGCTCGAAGCAGGCTGTGCCCTCGCGGCGATCTGCATGTCCGGCCTCGCCGACATCACCGTCGAACCCGGTTTGCTCGATGGCATCGGTTGGAACTACGTGCAAGTCGTGACCGATTCCCCCGTCGCGGCGTGCCTGTTCAGCCAGTATGCAGGCTGGCAGATCAGCGTCGGCAAGTTCTTCGCGATGGGGTCCGGCCCGATGCGTGCCGTCTACGCGAAGGAGCAGCTCTTCGACAAACTCTGGTATCGCGAAGAGGCCGAGCAGGTTGTTGGCGTCCTCGAAACACCGAAGCTCCCCGGCCAGGAAGTCTTCGAGTACATCGCCGAGCACACGAATGTGTCGGCGTCCGACGTTGTCCTCTGCGTCGCACCGACATCAAGCATGGCAGGCAACCTGCAAGTCGTCGCCCGTTCCGTCGAAACGGCGCTGCATAAGCTGCACGAAGTCGGCTTCGACGTGAACCGCATCCGCAGCGCGACCGGTTCTGCTCCGCTTCCGCCCGTCGCCAAGAACGACCTCGAAGGGATCGGTCGCACGAACGATGCGATCCTCTACGGAGGCCGCGTCACACTGTGGGTCAACGGCGACGATGAGTCGATCGCGGCCATCGCTGCGAAGGTGCCCTCTTCGTCCTCGCCGATGTACGGCCAGCCGTTCCTCAACGTTTTTGAAGCGGCCGGGCGAGACTTCTACAAGATCGACCCGCTCCTCTTTAGTCCTGCCGAGATCGTCTTCCAAAACGTCGATACCGGTCGAGTCCACGTCGCCGGTCGGGTCAACCACGACGTGCTCAAGCGGTCGTTCGGGATTGGGTGATCGCCTTGTCCCCTCGCCCCCATCTTTGGGGGAGAGGGCTAGGGTGAGGGGGCCGAGTGGGTCGAGTCCCGCACTAAACCGTATTTGGAATTGAGTGACATTCCTTGAACATCGGCATCCTCGCCAGCGAAGGGAGCTGGTACTACCGCGATCTCGAACGAGCGGCCCACGCGCTGGGGCACGCTTGTGAACGGCTC
Organism: Schlesneria sp.; assembly: GCA_043743205.1. GTDB lineage: Bacteria > Planctomycetota > Planctomycetia > Planctomycetales > Planctomycetaceae > Schlesneria. The sequence goes on along the minus strand of JAYTXB010001241.1, from coordinate 1,359 downwards.
GACTTCGAGCGGCTGGTGGCGAGCGTCAGCCCCACAGGCTTTCTGTGCGGGGGACGTGAGTCCCCCGGTTCTTCACTCCGCGCAAAACCAGGAGACTCACGTCCCTCGCTCGGAGAGTTTCGTTTCGACATCGTCCTCGTCCGCACGATGCCGCCCGGTTCGCTCGAACAGGTTGTCTATCGCATGGACGTGCTGGGACGGCTCGAAGCGGCGGGGACGCGCATTATCAACTCGCCCAAGTCGCTGGAGTGTGCCGTCGATAAGTACCTCACCACGGCCAAACTGCATGAGGCCGGGTTGCCGGTCCCCGAGACCATCGTTTGCGAGCATGAGAACGATGCGCTTGCCGCGTTTCACCAACTCGGCGGTGATGTTGTCGTGAAGCCGCTGTTCGGTGCAGAGGGGCGCGGCATCGTGCGCGTCAGCGATCCCGATCTCGCCCACCGGACGTTTCGCACGCTGATGCGACTGAATGCGGTCCTCTATCTGCAACGCTTCATCGACCACGAAGGCTTCGACGTGCGCGTCCTCGTGCTGAACGGTCAACCGCTCGGTGCGATCCGCCGCCGCTCACCCGACGACTTCCGTACGAACGTCTCTCGGAACGCCATCGCCGAGCGGCACGCAGCAACTTCGCGCGAGATCGACTTCGCCTTGCAAGCTGCCTCCGTCACGGGAGCCTTCATCGCCGGGATCGACCTGCTGTACGACCGCTCCGGCAACTGTTACGTCATCGAGGTCAATGCGGTCCCCGGTTGGCAGGCATTTTCAAGAACGACTGGTATTGATGTGGCCGAAAAGCTGTTGGCTGTGAGCGGTTCGCTTTAAGCCGCACCAAGCAGCCAATACGAAGGCGTTCTTATCAAGGCCGCGACAGCCTCCGGTTCTGATCCAAGTCAAACGCAGCGTGACCAGGGAACCGGTTGGTGTTCACAGATTGCGGCCTCACGCGAATCCCCCCTTCTACTTACTAACAGCTCATCGCTAACAGCTAAAAGTTCCCCCATGCACGACTACCTCATCACCGCGCTCTCTGTTCATCTGCCGAATGTTCTTCGTTGGGCGGGCGGCCTCGCGCGGGAATTGCGGCACCACAACATCGCGGTGGCCGGGAAGAACAGTGGTTCAGCCACGACCGACGCGCTGACCTTGGCGGACCTCACCATTCAAGGGTTGATTGTCGCGGCCTTGCGAGACTGCGATCCGATCTTCCGCTACTGCCGCATTGACGCCGAGGAGACCACCGGCGACCTGACGCGCTTCCCGCAAGTGGCCGACTACACGATCGGCATCGACCCGATCGACGGCACGAAAAAGTATCGCGATCACACCGGTCCTGGTTACGCCGTGATGCTGCAT
>JAYTXB010001240.1:0-3996 GCA_043743205.1 Schlesneria sp. | reverse complement strand
GAATGCCGCCGCGAACCGATCGCCGGGCAACTCGTGTGAACGCCACTGTGTTAGTCTCGTTCCCAAGCTCCAGCTTGGGAACGCACCTCAACCAAGCTCATGCTTGGCGTTGAATCCCTGCGACCACAATGTCTCAGAACCTGAGCATCAACAACTGGCGGATCGCTCTCCTGATCGAGTTGATCCGAATGCCGCCTCTTGATCTTCATCCGTGCTCCGGCCCTGCCATCCGTGCGATTGATTGCTTTCAGTTCAGGTGATCGCACGGATGGCAGGGCCGGAGCACGGATGAAAGCCAATCCCGCCCGTTGTTGATGCGCCAGTTCTCACGCGGCTGGAATTGGCCGTCTCGGTGGAGACCGTGCGTCTCCCTCGTCGAGACGCACGACTTGCCTTTCGAGGTGGTCCGACTACGCTCTGCCCTGAATCCACTCGGTGTTAGCCCGAATGATTCATGACAACCACGGAAAACACGGAAGTTCACGGAAAGGAAGAGGAGTTGCTTCGTCAAACAGTGTGTTGGACGAACCGATGTCCTCTGAGCAAAGGCAACCTCTTCTCTTCCTCTCACTTCCGTGTTTTCCGTGGTGAATCATCCGGGCTAGCGGCTCATTGTCCCCGATTTGTCCGGCACTCCAGCCACGCACAGGACTGTTCCGTTGGCCGAACTTCTTTCACCCAAGCAAGTAGCCCGAGCGATCGGCGTGAGCGAGTCTTCACTCAAGCGTTGGGTCGATCAAGGCTTGATTACGGCGACTCGAACGGCGGGTGGGCATCGCAAGCTACCACTCGAAGACGTGTTGCGATTCCTGAGGGAGCGCAACCATCCCGTGGTCGCTCCCGAACTGTTGACCTTGCCCGCCGTGAGTCCTCGTTCCACCAGCGGATTGGAACTCGGCAGCGACCGACTGTTGACCGCCTTACTGAAGGGCAACGAAGAGTTGGCGCGGCAGGTCGTGTTCGATCTCTATCTCGCCCGACACAGTGTGAGCGTGATCTGCGATCAAGTGATCGCAGTCGCCTTTCGAGCAATCGGTGTGAAGTGGTCTTGCCAGCAGATTGATATCTATCACGAGCGACGCGGTTGTGAGATCGCGATGCACGTGCTGTCTGAGCTGCGCCGAGTCGTTCCTGTGCCCGATTCTCCGTGGATGGCGATTGGCGGGACGTTGAGTGGCGATGCGTATGACATCCCCGCCCACATGACTGAATTGGTGTTGCGCGACGCTGGTTGGAAGACCTGTACTCTCGGGAAGTCGTTGCCCGCAGCGTCGCTCATCAAGGGGATGGGTGAGACTCCGGCACAACTCTTCTGGCTGAGCGTCTCACACATCGACGACGAAGCCGCGTTCCTGCGCGACTTCAAGCTGATCGCAGCCGCTGCCAAACGTCGCAAGTTGGCAGTCGCCGTGGGAGGCCGCGCGTGGAACGAATCGTTACGGAGCGACCTGAAGGTCTCCACCTTCTGCGACACGATGCAGCAGCTCGATGACTTCGCACGCAACCTACGCACGCGGCTAACAGCCCCGTTGAAAAAGTAACCCGCACGCGGCCATAAGCGAGATGTTTCAGGCGAGCCGTGTGCCGTAAGGCCACGGGTTTCCTGCGGCGATTAAGAACCCGCCGCCTGACGGCGTGCGGCTCGCCTGGGCCTCAAATCAAGCCGCGCGAAGTATGACCCGCAGCGTCAGCGAGGGACGGTGGTGCGAAGCGTTCGAGAAATACGTCCCTCGCTGACGCTGTGAGTGACTTCACAGCCCTTTTACAACGGGCGGCAAATCCCACTGTCTGATGATCTCAATGTACGGTGGGCACTGCTCACCTATCCGCGATCCGTTGTGGTGGGCGATGCACTCCCTCCATGAAGTCAGACAGTCGAACCAAGAATTTGTGAATCAATCACTGGAGTAGCTGAAGTCGTGAGACTTCAGTCCGAACTCTCATGAGTTCGGCGACCACTGCCACTGATTGATGCGCCAGTCCCAACCCGGATGGGTGGCGGAAGCGGTTTAGGACCGGCGCATCAATCACTGTCGGAGTTTGGTGAGCCGGGATCAACAGATTGATACCGCGAGTTGTTGATGCGCCGGTCCTTACGAGTATCAGTCGTTCGTATCGACAGTGCTGCCACTGACAACCTCTGCAAAGTAGTGGCCGTAGAGCGCGAGGTAGGCCTCTTCCAATCGAATCGTCAGTTGGAGTCCGGTTGCCGAAGGACGCAACTCGAAGCGAACCGCGTCTCCCTTTTCTTGGAAGATCGCGCTGACGACCTCTTGTTCCTGCTTCTCTCGCGCGGCTTGTTCGAGCTGTGCTTGTCGGACCTTGGGATTGGTCTCGTTGGGATCGACCGTACCGCTGGTGCCTGAACTCGCGATGCTCGAATGAAATGTGATGCGGAGCGGCGCGATGTTGCTCGCGTTCGATCCGGCAGACTTGACTGGCTTCGACGATGGTTGCTCGACGGCGAGTCGCAACAGGTCGGGAACGGTCTGGCGATTCGGGCCGTTGCTCCACGCCAACCAGATCGCGTCGGGAGTCGCGGTGAGGGCATAACTTCCCTGCTGCTTGTCCGACTCACCGATCGTGATGCTGAACAACTTGTTGAGGATGGTGTAGGGTGCCGTATGAACCGGGTAGCCATTCACGGCATCGACTTCGGTGGCGAAGACCGCGCCCCATTCCTTCAGGAACTTGGATTGTTCCAGCATCTGCTGAAACTGCTCGGGAAACTTCGGGCCACTAGGAAGCTTGATCCCCAGAATCGCACTACCGTCGTCGTTGGTGCCGACGGTAGTCAGCAGGAGTTCGAGTTGTCCGGACTCAATCAGTTTCGTGGTCACTTTCACGAGGGGCGCGAACTCGTCGAGCCAGTGTTTTTCAATCACATTGGCCTGTTGCACGTAGCTTCTCATCGCCGTCGTGATCGCCTTGGAGTGTCGATCGGGAATCGCGAGCGACAGGCCGAGCGAAATCGGTCCCTCCTCCTGCCACAGTCCGGAGAAGTGACTCCGTTTGGGAGTCCACTCCTTCGCAAACTTGGCCAGCTTGCCGTTCTCGGCCCCGGCGACATCGAACTCGACGACAAGCTGCTTCTGTTTGGGATCGATCCGCAGTCCGCAGTTCACTGCGTCGATGTGCGACAACGCGAGGTCGAGCAACTCGGCGACAAGATCGCCCGCCGCGCGACGCAGTTCGTACTCGGCCTTCGGTTCGCCATCTCGCTGCTGCACCGTTGCGGCGTAACCAAATTTGACCGCTTGCGCGCCGAGCGTCCTCAACCCGGCAGGCAAGCCCTTCGCCTGGAACGAGACCACCAGATCGTGATTGCCGAGCAACGGACGGACGAGCGAACGAGGGTCGGGGCAATGGGCCAGCAAGTCCACATCTTTTCCGATCAGCATGTAACTACCGATCCGCCGTATGGCAATCGAATTACCGTGCCCGAAAAAGTCGAAAGCAGGAGTCGTGTATGTTCCAGACGCTTCAGAGACGGGTGTCAGCTTCAGGGCTTCCAGTACTTCGTCGAAGTTGGTGAACGGCACAAACGTGACCATCCGTTCCGCGTCGAAGCCATTGAGAGCCTGGTCAAAACCAAAAGAGGACGCGTTGTCATCGGATTCAGACTCGTCCGCTGCCTCAGCTTGACCCTCAACCCTCGGCGGGTTCCGTTTGTCTCCAAGTGGCTCCTCGCCCGCGTCTTTGTTGGATGTCTTCGCCTTCTTGATTGGGGAGTCACCAGACCGCATCACGGCATCGAGCGAGAAGAAGAGCATCACACCCGCCGGCTTGGTGCGATCAACCCCCTTCAGCAGTGACTGTCCATCTTGGACAGTCGCGGCGGCCAGCGACTCCTTCGTGAGCGAACCCCCGGCGAGTTCGCTCAACAACGCGCCGCGTTCCAGCAGCCGGTCGATGCTCGCCGCTGTCACGACGACGATCGGATGATCTTCGACCACGGCGGCCGAGTCATCCGCGATGGCGAGACTTTGGATTCCG
>JAYTXB010001239.1:0-9154 GCA_043743205.1 Schlesneria sp. | reverse complement strand
GCCGTGAGGCCCCGGACTTCTCAGCGAAGAACCCGGGGCCTCACGGCACCCGGCTCACCTCGCTCATCAGATTGTTACCGCCAGTTGTTGATGCGACTTAGTGTTCCAAACCTTCTGGCACACTCTGCATCGACTTACGTGTTCGCAGTCACCAACTCATTCGGCGTGGTCTCGCCCAGCATGTAGGCGGTGAAAATTTCTTCGAGGTTCGGGTGTCGCAGCGTCACTTCCGCGACCGATTCGTGCTGCCGCAACGGTTCGAGATTGACCTCGGTTGTTTGACGTGTCAGCACCTGCCATTGCCGCGTGCGACGTGACTGCCGCAGCAACTCACCCGCGATGGATGGCGGTTGCGCGAAGCCTTCGGCCAGCGTGATCGTCAGCTCGGTGATCTCGTCCTTCAGTCGATCGAGCCGCTCGCACAGGAGCAACTTGCCTCGACGCAGGATCGCCACCATGTCGGCCACACGCTCGACCTCATGAATCTGGTGACTCGATAGAAAGACCGTCTTGCCCGTCGCCGTCCGATCGACCATCTGTTCCAAGAACTCGCGCCGCACGAGCGGATCAAGCCCCGAGGTCGGTTCGTCGAGAATGAGCAACTCAGGATCGTGACCCAGCGACAACGCGAGCGCCACTTTCGCCTTCATCCCTTTCGACAACTCGCGAATGCGGCGCGACGCGGGCAACTGAAACTCTGCCGCCACGCGCCGATAGTTGGCGAGAAACGTCCCGCCGTAAAAGCCCGCCGTGAACCAGCCGATTTCATCGACCGTCATCCACTCGAACAGCGTCGGCTTCTCGAAGACGCAGCCGACCTGCTGGCGAATGGTCAGCCCGCTGCTCTGGCTGTTCAGGCCGAGGACTTCGATCTTCCCCGCATCGGGCTGCACGAGGCCGAGCATCGAGCGAATCGTCGTCGTCTTCCCCGCGCCGTTCTCTCCCAGCAGCGCGAAGACCACGCCGCGCGGAACCTCGAACGAAACGCGATCGAGCACGAGATCGCGACCAAACCGCTTGGTCACGTTGTCGAGTCGAATCGCCGGACCGGTGACTGCTGTTTCCATCACTTCCCCCTCGTTTTCGCTGCCAGTTTCTTTTCGATCGCGGGCATCTCGGCCGCGATCAGTTTTTGAATCTCCTCCGCGCCCAGGCCGCTCTGCCGCGCCTCCCACAACGTCTCGCGCAGCCGCTCCTGCACGAGACGCATCCGTTCGGCACGACACTGCTTCACCGCGGTCGCTGCCACAGCCACGCCCACCCCGCGCACGCTCTCCAGCACACCCTCAGCTTGGAGAAGCTGGTACGCCTTCGAGACCGTGTTGAGGTTGATGGCCAGCTCGCGCGCCAATTCTCGCACCGACGGAGCCATCTCACCGGGAGGCAACGCGCCGGTGGCCACGGCAAATTTGATCTGCCTGACGATCTGATCGCAGATCGTCAGGTCGCTGTCGGGATCGACGTGCAGGAACATGACTGTCTCCGTGTCATAACTGACTATGACAGTGTGACGCCTGCGGCGGAGAAGTCAAGGAAAGATTTCCAGAGCGCGACAATCAACCCGCTGTTCCATTCAGAACAGGGCAACCCCGGCTGGCTCATCAACAGGAGATTCACAGCTCCCCGATGACGACGATGGGCTTCGGCAATAGAACCGGTAGCCACCCATTCGCTGCGAGGTATACCTCTCGCAAGTCCAACTGAGACACAGATCCAACGCAGACATTTGCCTCGTATCACCGCGTGGGCAACGCCCCGCGAGTTAATCGAAGAAGCAGGCTCAAACCTCAAACACGTGCGGGGTGTTGCCCACGCGGTGATACATCTCACTTCCTTTTACCCGAGGTCTAGGACGAGGGACAACATCGTCCGTTCGTCGTGTTGAAGCCCAGCCTTGGTCGGAAGTGACGCGATCGAGTGAATTCATGCCGGGAATCCTTACGAATCGAAGCGTTCGACGAAGACGAAGTGACTCAAAACCGAGTCGGGGCGATAGGGGTCCAATCGCCGCTCATGGGACCGGCATCGTCGCGAAGCGACGCCACTGAATCACTGTGAGTGTTACGATTCGCACGGCCACAAGTGAGTCATGTGAATGTAGCCACTTTTCCACAAAACGTCGTCTGTTTGAGCGTTCCGCCCGCACTCTGGCGAGGTACGACTACGTCTCACTTCGGCCCACGCGAGGGATCACCCAATGGCACTGACTTTAGGCCAGTAACCCGCCGCGATTTGCGGACTTTTTTCGCGATTGAACGCCCTTGAAGCCTGCCCATCAATGAGCGACGGCATCCTCACACGTTCTTGCTGCCGCTGCGGGTTTCTAAAGTGAGCAGCATTGGACTATCATGCCCGGACTATGTTCATAGACCAAGTTGCGATTTTTTGTAGAGCGGGTGACGGTGGAGCCGGTTCGGCCAGTTTCCGAAAGGAATCTCACGTGCCGCGGGGTGGGCCCAACGGCGGCGACGGCGGTCGCGGCGGCCACATCATTATTGAGGCTGATGAAAACGTCAGCAGCCTGATTCATCTGGCTGGTGTCCGCCATTGGAATGCCGCTCCGGGCGGGCCGGGCGAAGCGTCTCTCCGCACCGGCGCTGATGGAAAAGATGTCGTCATTCGCGTTCCGACGGGCACGATCTTGCGCGACACTCAACGCGGTCATGTCCTGAAGGACATGGTCGAGCACGGTGAGCGGTTAATCATCGCCAAGGGCGGGGAAGGGGGCAAAGGGAACATTCGGTTCATGTCCTCGACGAACCGCGCCCCGCGCGAATTCGGTCCCGGTGAAACGGGCGAACACCGCGATATCTCGCTGGAACTCAAGGTCATCGCCGACGTGGGGCTGATCGGCAAACCGAACGCAGGCAAATCGACACTGCTCTCGCGTCTGTCGCGGGCCACGCCCGAAATCGCCAGCTATCCGTTCACCACGAAATACCCGAATCTCGGCATCGTGCGTGTCGGTCATGAACGGCAGTTCGTGATGGCCGACATCCCCGGACTGATTGAAGGTGCTCATGCGGGCGTCGGCTTGGGGCACGAGTTCCTGCGGCACGTCGAACGTTGCAAAGTTCTGATCCATCTCATCGAGCCATCACCCGACGATCAGACCGATCCGATCGAGAACTACATCCAGATTCGTGAAGAGTTGCGGTTGTATGACGAAGCGATTGCCGGGCGGCCCGAGTTGATCGTCATCACCAAATGCGAACTGACGGATGCTGACGCCGCCGCAGAACTCCTCGAAGAACGTATTGGGCGTCCCGTGATGAAAATCAGTTCGATCTCCGGCAAGGGCCTGCCGCAACTGCTGCAAGCCACGGCGCGAGCACTCGACGCATTAGACGAGCTAAAGGAAGAGTAGCGGCCGCTGGCGACGGTGAAATTCCTGTTGAATCACCCGTAGGATGGCCTCCTAGGCCGTCCATCTTCTGTTTTCAATGCGGACGGGTAAGGTGCCCATTCTTCAAGCCGCTTGCGCGACTTCGTCTATCACCGCTCGAAAGCCTCTCCTAGAATGCCCGCCCGGCGTGTGTGAGGCTTCGATTTGAGGGTGAGAGTGCCATGGCGAGTCGGTTTTTAGGCAATGGCGTTCTCCGCAACTCACGGCTTGATTTCAGCATCACGACGCTCGTGGCGCTGATGTTTCTGAACGCGATCGCGGCCACGGGCTTCGCGCAGCCGACGGCAGGCCGCAACTCACTGGCGGTCGTTCAAGAATCGCACGCGGAAGCGTATCGAGACTTCTCGGCCGAGCTGGCCAAGCTCATCGAGTTCTGTGAAGAGAAGTCGCTACCCGAGGGTGTCGAGCGGATCCAGAGCCGACTCATTTCGCCCAAGACGCAGTCGCGAAACCTTCCTGCGCTGCCGCGCGAAGTCCAGCCGGGCATCTCCGCTCAACTGACTGCCGACGCGCGCTACTGGCAGACTCAGCTCAAGCGTCAGGATGATGAGTACTCCAAGACACTGTACCTCCTGTCACGCCGCGCACTTCATAGCGACAACCCCGGCTATGCGTATCAACTCGTGCGCGAAGCGGCCGTACACAACCCCGACCATTTGCCGATCCGGAAGATTCTCGGCTTCGAGCAACTGGGGACGGAGTGGGTCACTCCGTTTGCAGCCGATCAGACGCGCAAGGGAAACGTCTGGCACGAAGACTTCGGCTGGCTTCCCAAAAATCAGCTCAACCGGTATGCCGACGGCGAGCGAAATTTTAAGGGTCGCTGGGTCACCGCCGCGAAGGAGCAGGAACTGCGTCATGCGTTTGTCGATGGCTGGCAAGTTCGCACCGACCACTATCTCATCAAAACCAACTTCAGCTTGGAGCGCGCCGTGGAACTCGGCAAGGCGCTCGAAGACTTCTACGAGTTCTTCAACGAAACGTTCGCAGGTTTCTTCAACACGCCCGAGCAACTCAAAAAGCTGTTTGACGGGAAAGCTAGGGCGGTCCAAACGACGCCGTATGTCGTCCACTATTATCGCTCGCGCGACGAGTATCTCGACCGGCTGAGAAAGCAGTTTCCAACCATTGAACAGACCAATGGCGTCTACATGACGAATGACCGCGTCGCACACTTCTATCACGACAATCAAGCGGACAATGAAGGGACCCTTTTTCACGAGGCAACGCACCAACTCTTCTACGAGTCGCACCAAGCACCTCGCCCGATTGGTGAGTCGGCTCACTTCTGGATCATCGAGGGGATCGCCTGCTACATGGAGTCGTTCCATCGTGAGAACGGCAACGTCTCGATCGGCGATCCGAATTACATTCGCTTCGCGGGAGCAAGAGCCAACTTGCTCGCCGAGAACGGCTACTACGTGCCGCTGCGTGCGTTCTCCGGATTGGGCATGAGGCCATTCCAGAATGCTCCGAAGTCGGAACTCACCAAGAACTACACGCAGGCATCAGGGCTGGCCCGGTTCTTCATGCACTACGACAACGGACGTTATCGCGAGGCCTTGGTAACTCACCTGTCGCAACTCTACAGCAGCAACGCACGCTTGCGAGACCACGCGGCCGGTTTGGACGAACTGACGGGGATCGACTTCGAGGAACTCGATCGCCAGTACCGCGACGATGCTCGCCAAGTCCAGCAGGCCGTAACTCAGTATTGACCCGCGAACGGCAGAACAGCGGGCCTGTAGGATGGGCACTCTTGCCCGTCCGGCTTGTCGCCGAGGCCCAGCGCAAATCAGAAGGCCAGACGGGCAAGAGTGCCCATCCTACATCACGGCGCGATCAAGCCGGGACCGGCGTCTTCCCGAGGATTTGCTTGAGAATCGACTTCGCTCGTTCGCGACGGCCTTCGTGCAGAACCCCCTTCACAACGATGCGGTGAGCCAGCGCCGGGATCGCCAGCCGCTTCACGTCATCCGGGATCACATAGTTTCGGCCTTCGACCAGCGCCAAGCCTTGAGCCGCCCGATAGAGCGTGATCGCGCCGCGTGTGCTGACCCCCAACTGCAACTGCTCATGCGTGCGAGTCGCCGTTACCAAGTCGAGCATGTAGTCGTTGATGGAGTCGTCGACGCGCACGTTGCGAGTCGCTTTCTGCAGTTGAGCGAGCTGCGCCGGATCGAGGACCGCGCCGAGTTTATCGACCGGCTCGCCATCACGATGATTCGTGAGGACGTTCTTTTCGACTTCGCGCGCCGAGTAGCCGATCTCAATGCAGAGCATGAACCTGTCGAGTTGATTCTCGGGGAGCGGATACGTTCCCTCGAACTCGAACGGATTCTGAGTCGCCAGCACGAAGAAAGGATCGGCCAACTTGTGCGTCTTCCCCTCGACAGAGACCTGTCCCTCACTCATCGCTTCCAGCAGCGCGCTCTGCGTGCGCGGCGTCGTGCGGTTGATCTCATCGGCGAGAAGAACATTGGTGAAGATCGGTCCTTGCCGAAATTCAAACTCACCCAAACTCGGCAAGTAAACGCTCGAACCGAGGATGTCGCTGGGGAGCATGTCAGGGGTGAATTGCAGCCGCTTGAAGTCACAAGCGAGACTCTTCGCGATCCCTTTGGCCAGCGCCGTCTTGCCGACGCCCGGCGCGTCTTCGACGAGCAGATGCCCCTGCGCCAGTAGCGTGACCAGTGCGAAGCGGATCGGCTCCGGCTTGCCCAGAATGGCCGACGCCACATTTTGCTCGAACGCCGCGATCAACGAATGGTCTTCCGCCACGAACTGCTCCTCGATCAAGATCACCGGCTAAATGAAGGGAATGATGGGGCCGGATTATAGGGAGGGTGCCAACGACACGCGACAATGCGGCAACGTTCGTCGGCGAGATTCGAGGTTCCGAAATGCTTGGCTGTTGGGAGTTCAATCCCATTGTTGCCAATCAGCCTGTTGCCCTCGCTCACACTCGCCGATAGTCTCGACTGCGGTATCGAGGCCTCACAGTCGTGCAGGAGTTCAACATGAATCTGCGAAACAAGTGGTCGATGGCGGTGGTGGTACTGTTCGGCAGTGGGTGGCTGGCGACGCGAGCCTCCTCGCAGGATGCCGCAGCGCTCGGCGCGAAGACCAAGTCCCCCATGTTGAAAACGCCCTACGGAAATGTGGCCATCTTCCCTGCGGACAACGCTTGGAATCGTGATGTTTCCAAACTGAAGCTGCACGCGAAGTCGCCAGCGTGGTTGCAGTCGGTTGGACTAGACAAGCCGGTGCATCCCGACTTCGGTACGGTTTGGAATGGTGCCCCGAACGGCATTCCGTTCGTCGCCGTGTCACCAACTCAAGCCAAGTCGGCCGTGCAGTTCGACTACGCCGATGAGAGCGATGCGGGGCCGTATCCGATCCCGTCCAACCCACCGATCGAAGGGGGACCGAACGCTCCTGCTGATGCTGATCGCCACGTGCTCATGATCGACGCCAAGAACAAGAAGCTCTACGAGCTGTACCAAGTCAACCCGCTGCCGGGTGGCAAGTGGAAGGCGGGATCGGGAGCGATTTTTGATTTGAGCAGCAACAAACTGCGACCCGCCGGGTGGACCTCGGCCGATGCGGCGGGACTGCCGATCTTTCCGGGTTTGGCTCGCTACGATGAGATCGTCGAACTCGGGAAGTTGCCGCACGCGCTCCGCTTCACGGTCAAACGCACTCAACGCGCTTACATCCTTCCCGCGACACACTTCGCCAGCAACTCGACCGATCCCAACCTGCCACCGATGGGGATGCGAGTCCGCTTGCGAGCCAGCTTCGACACGAGTTCGTTTCCCAAGCTCTCTCAAGTCCTGCTACAGGGGCTGAAGACCTACGGCATGTTGTTGGCGGACAATGGTGGCGACTGGTTCGTCAGTGGTGCCCCCGATGCGCGATGGGATGACGAAGCCATCTCCACGTTGAAGCGTGTGAAGGTCCGCGACTTTGAGGTCGTCGATACCGGGCCACTCGTCACGCGCTGAAGCCTCCACGAGCTGGCTTTACTATTTCGCTTCGACGGTTTGAACTTCAGTGGCCCCCATCAGACGGCGCTGCTTGAAGTCGTACTTTTGTCCGGTCTTGACCACTTCGTACTCAGGTTCTGAGTCGGGATCGTTCGGCTGGCGATCGAATACGGCGACCTGGCTCTTGCCGACGACTTCCATCGTCGTGCCGCGGACGATCATCGCTGTCGCTTCGTCGATCCCGAGGCCGATCAGTTGAGGAAACGCCTTCTTCAACCCGGTCATGTCGCCAAATCGTTCGCGTTGGGTGAAGTGCTGGTCGATGGCCACTCCCGGTAGGAAGCCGAAGCCCCGCTCATAGCCTTCGGCCATCATGTCTTCATTCCCGAGCGGGTTGCCACGCACGAGATAGTCTCCTTGAATCGTCGCTCCTGCCGAGGTCCCGCCGATCACGCCGCCACGTGTGAGGACGGATTGAAACAAGCACTGGATAGGTGTGTCGAGATACGCATCCACCAACCGCCACTGTCGGCCTCCTGTGAACCAAACTCCTTTCGCCGTCATCAATCGGGACTGCAATTCGGGGCTGGCGAGATCGTCTCCTACACGGGTGTGGACTTGATGGACATTTGAAGCTCCCGCCAGCGTCAACCAACCGCAGACCTTCTGCTCTTCTGGCGGTTCGTCACCGAGAGCGTTCGAGACCACGACGATGGACGCATCCTTACCTCCGGCCGCCGACAGGAACTGATCGACCGCTTCGCGCGGCGTGTTGCCTCCGCCGACGATGATCAGCGTGCCCGCTTTGACTTCAGGGATCGCAGCCATTCGAGCGGGAAAGGCGGGGCGAGTCCGCGCGATCGCCGCACGGCTGAGTTTCACGAGATCCTCTTTCTGGCCGACGGCCAACGCTTGCAGGCGCGCGGCGCGACCAGCCGAAGGCCCCAGTGCGATCGTCACATCCGACTCGCCCACGACCTCCAACGTCCGGCCGCGCACGATCAGCGCAGTCGCTTCGTCGATCCCAATCCCGACCAGACCGGGCCGAAGTTCGAGGGCCTCCATCAGGCGTGCTTGTCGATTCCTTTTCCGGAAGTGCTGGTCGATGATCGTTCCTTCGAGGAATCCAAAGCCCGACGCCATCACGGGAGTTTCGCGCCCTCCGGCAATCATCGAGCGAGACATGATCGCCGCACCGGCCGAGGACCCACCAATCACGCCGCCGCGTCGCAACAAAGCATGGCAGCGTTCTTCGACGAGGGTTCCCAGATACGCCTCCGCCAACCAGTTCTGATTGCCACCCATGAACCAAACGGCATTCGCGTTCATCAACGCTTGTGAGAACTCAGGCCGCTCCGCTTCGAGCCGATCTCGCGTATGGAGAAACGTGATCGAAGCCGGCTTGCGATCATGCCAGTGTGCGTAACGCTGTTCCGCCTCGGGTGTCCCCGCCAATTGACTCGCGGTCGTGATGATCACGATGCGGGCCTGCTCGCCTCCCGCCAACTCGAAATACCGATCCAAGACCGGCACTGGCAGACCTCCTCCTCCCGCGATCAACAACGAGCCAGCCACTGGTCCGGCGGGACGCAGTTCCGTTGCCGCCAAAGGATGTTCCGCCCAGACCACTCGTGACTCCGACAGCGGCGCACTCGCCATGCAGGCGAGCAACAACGTGGAGCGGAGCGCAGAAGGGAAACCGCAATGAGATAACCAACAGGCAAATTTTTGAGGCCGGGTAGGAACTCGAATCATCGTG